>CAILTC010000523.1 GCA_903837025.1 uncultured Bacteroidota bacterium
GCTGCATCTTTGCACTGTTAAATTAAAAACAAACTAACATGAAAAAACAATTCTTATTTTTAAGCATTTTATTTATTACATCATTGTCAATGATGGCTCAAACAGATCAAATAGCTCCAAAAGCTCAAACAAATTTTGTACCTAGTGGAGCTCCTATTATTCAAATATTGTTTAATTACACTGAAGATCAAACTCAGAATGCTGCTAAAAAAAGTGCTTTTAATATTGACCGTTCATATTTTGGATATAAATATGATCTAAGTAGTACTATTACTACTAAAATAGTTCTTGATGCTGGTACTACTGGTGCTAATGCTATTGCAACTGGAAGTGCTTATACTGTTTTTGTAAAAAACGCACAATTAGAGTGGCAAATTGACCCACGTGTGAGGTTGAAAATGGGTATGCAGAGTTTACAACAATTTCAAGATCAGGAAGATTTCTGGGGTTATCGTTATATGTTCAAATCTTTTAATGATCAAAACGCGTTTGGTGCTGCTGCTGATTTAGGTATTAATGCTGAAATAAAAATTTCAAAAACATTAAGAGTTAACATTATTGCAATGAATGGTGAAGGTTACAAAAACTTGCAAGACAGTAAAGGAAATCAAAAAATTGGTGGTAATATAATTTTTACTCCTATAAAAGGATTAATAACTAAAGTATATTATGATAAACAACCAGTAACAGGTGCAAAACCTATTACTAGTTTGGCATTATTTGCAGCTTATCAAGCTACTGATTGGAGACTTGCAGCTGAATACAACCAATTGAAAAACGCACAGAATTTCTTAGTTCAAGTGGATGGTTCTAATAGAAATGGTATGTCATTTTATGGTACTTATGCTATAAACAAGAAAATTGAATTTTTAGCTCGTTATGATCAATTAAGATCTAATTTTCTAGTTATTGCACCAGCTACATCAACACTTGCTTCTAATATTACTACTAAAGATGGTGGTCAAGTTATTGGAGGTATACAATACAACCCAATTAAAGGTCTAAAATTGGCGTTTAATTACCAAGGATATAACTATAATACAGCTGGTACTTCACCAAATAGTTCAAAATACTTGATGAGTGCTGAATTTAGATTGTAATGATTTAAGGTAACAATATTTTTATTGCTATCATTGATTTGGTAGGATTTTGGTTAAAACTCAAATCAATAAAAATAAACTGGTTTATTAATATTACTGCGCTAATGTTCTTATTAGGTATGGGCTTTCAACCGATATCCTAAAATTAGATAACATGCTAAAAAGTGCGTAAGTTTAAAAAATAGGGTTTGACTTTTTTAATTAAAGTTGAACCCTGTTTTTTTAAAATAGGTTGCTATATAATTATTTTATTCTTTAATCTATCTGTTAATTCTCTCCGGTAAGTAATCCCAATGGGTAATTTGTCATTTTTAATAATAACAAAATCTTTTTCGATACCATCTATTTTGTCTATGGCAATGATGTAGGATTTATGAATGCGCATAAAACTTTTATCAGGAAGACATTTCTCAAATTCACTTGTCGTAATTGATGCTAAATAAGTTCTTTTTAAAGTATGTAATTTTACATAATTACCAAAACTCTGTGCAAACAAAAGCTGGTCTAATTCAATATCTATAAAATTACCATCGACTTTTACTTTGACCAAATCGATTATAGCTTCTTTGGGTTTGATTGTATTTTCGGTTGAAAGAAAACGCTCTATGGATTTTAAAAAACGTGGAAAATAAATGGGTTTTAGCAAATAATCGATTACGCCAAAATCATAGCTTTCGAGAGCAAATTCAGAATAAGCCGTTGTTAAAATGGTTTTGGGATGTGTTGTAATGATTTTTAATAATTCCATTCCTGAAATTTCAGGCATGTTGATATCTAAGAACATTAAATCGATTTTATTTACTCTAAGATAATCCATGGCTTCAATGCCATTATGAGCTTGAAATACTAACTCTAATTGGGGGTTTTGTTTAATGTAATTTGCCAAAACATAATGTGCAGCTGGCTCATCATCAATAATAATGCACTTTTTTGGTTCTTTCATTATATATTCTTTTTAAGTTGTAATTTCAAATCTACAATATAGGTATTTTTATCATCTTGAATGTCTAATTTATAATTTTTTCCGTAAATCAAATTCAAGCGTTCAATCGTATTTTTCAGACCTATTTTTGTCGAAACTACATCTGTTTTTTCCGGAATCGAATTTACAACATGTAGATGCAACAATCCGTTTTTAATAGTAATAATAACCCGAACAAAACATTTTTCGATAGCGTAAGTTCCGTGTTTAAATGAGTTTTCGATAAAAGTAATCAATAACATTGGAGCTATTTTATAAGCATTTTCGTTGTCGATTTTGCAATCATACGTAACATCACAGCGATAGTCTACGCGTTCTTTTTCGAGTTGAACATAACTATTTATAAACGAAAGTTCATCTTCTAGTGACACAAATTGTTTGTTACTACTTTCAAGTTGATAACGCATTAATTGCGAAACTTTCATAATTAAATCTGGCGTACGATCTGGAAATTCTAAGCTAATGCCGTAAAGTGTATTAAAAGTATTAAACAAAAAATGGGGATTCAGTTGTCCTTTAAGCAAATTCAACTGCATTTGATTGAATAACAAAGTTTCTTCTGTTTGTCTTTTATAAATTCCATAATATTTAAAAACAATTATTGGACTCAAAATAGAAACTAATGCCCCTAAAACACTTGCTAGTTGATATAGGTAGCTTCTTTGATGCGAATATTGATACAAATGGCTTTTACTAAAAATGTCTGAAGTAGTTATTTTAAATAAAGCTATCGAAAATACGAATACTCCTAATAGTGTTAAAAATAAATAAGTCAAAGGTCTATGTGCTTTAAATAGAATTGGTAGAAGAATAAAACGGTTGAATTGAGTATGTATGTATAAAATAAAATAATAAAACACACCCATCAAAATGGAAGCCGAATAACTAAATAACATCCAATCACTTTTCAAGGTGTAAATAGTAAAAGAAAAAACAACAACGGCAATTTCTTGCCACCATTTGTTATCCACGATATTGTCAAATTTGCTGTTCATTTTTAAAGGTTAAATAGAGTACAAATTAACCACTAATTTTAATATTTATTTTCTAAATATGACAAATTCAATTGGTCATTTTTTATCGTAATACATCATTTTAGAAAGCTTATATTTATTTTAGACAAATATCTTTGTGCAACAATTATATTTTAATTATATGAATTTAAAAAACAATACTTTATTATTTTTCTTGATTTTTGCAACCATCAGTTACTCACAAACCTTGTCTTTAAGAGACGCATTAAAGATAGGTCTTGAAAACTATGGTTCTGTTAAAGCTAAAAACTATTATGCTAAAGCTTCACAAGAAAATCTAAAACAATCGCGACGCGATTATTTGCCCAATCTTAATGTATCTGCCCAGCAAGATTATGGGACCATCAACGGTCAAAGCGGGGTTTTATACGGAGGATATAATAGCCTAGCAAGCTCTTTATCTGGGCCTACATTGCCAGAACAAAATTGGAATGCCGCTTTTGGCGCCTTGTATTTGGTCAATATGAATTGGGACTTTTTTACTTTTGGAAAAACCCAAGAAAAAATTAATTTGGCTAAAATTGATGTTCAAAGTCGGGAAAACGATTTGAAACAAGAGCGATTTCAGCTAGAAATTAAAATTTCTTCTGCCTATCTTAATTTATTGGCTAGTCAGCGATTATTGATTTCTCAGCAAAAAAATTTAAATCGTGCTGAGGTTTTTAAACGAACTGCATCGGCTAGGGTTAAAAGTGGATTGCTTGCAGGTGTTGATTCTACTCTAGCACTCGCCGAAGTTTCAAGTGCTAAAATTGCCTTAAATCTCGCGAAAAATTTTGTTAAGGAACAAAATAACAAATTAGTTGATTTGATGGGAGTTGCTCCGCGTGATTTTATTACAGACACTATTTTTGCAAATAAAATTCCTCAAAAAGGTTTGGCAAAAAATAACACCAAAGATAGCTTGCACCCACTATTGCAATATTATAAAACAAAGATTGACTATAGCGATCAACAAGTTAAACTATACAAACGATTTTACTACCCTACGATGAGCTTATTTGGGATTATGCAAACAAGAGCTTCTGGTTTTAATTCAAATTATGCATCCGACTTGAATTCTTTTAGCCGTAATTATTGGGACGGTATAGATCCTAATCGCTCTAATTATTTGGTTGGAGTAGGAATCACATGGAATTTAACAACACCTTTTAGAATGAGCAAACAAGTGAGTGCTCAAAAATTTGTTTCTCAAGGTTTACGCGAAGAATACAAACAGGTAGATTGTGAGCTAAAATCACAATTAAGTTTGGCCGATGCTAAAATAAAAGTGGCGCTTGATAATTATGCCGAAGTACCTATTCAGGTAAATGCAGCTGATCAAGCTTATTTGCAAAAATCGACTTTATACAAAAACGGCTTAGCTAATTTGACTGATTTGACACAAACTTTGTATGTTTTAAATCGCGCCGAAATTGATCGTGATATTGTTACTAATAATGTTTGGCAATCGTTTTTGCTAAAAGCAGCGGCCAAGGGAGATTTTGACTTATTTATGAATGAATTTTAATAACCACCAGAAATGAATTTAATCCAATTTGCTCTTCGAAAACCCATATCAATACTTGTAATGGTAGCTGGTTTATTCTTTTTTGGTATTGGTGCCATAAAAGATATTAAAGTAGACATCCTACCAAAAATGAACCTTCCGGTAATTTATATTGCGCATCCCTTTGGAGGATATACACCAGATCAAATGGAAGCAATCTTTGCTAAAAATTACATCAATTATCTTCCATATGCCAATGGTATAAAATCAGTAGAAACCAAGAATATTCAAGGCTTGATGATAATGAAATTGACCTATTATGAAAACACCAATATGGCGCAAGCTGCTGCCGAATTAGGTTCTCTTTCCAATAGAGCTCAAGCATTATTTCCTCCCGGCACACAGCCTCCATTTATTATTCGTTTTGATGCTTCTTCATTACCTATCGGAGAATTGGTTTTAAGCAGTAAAATTAGGTCAAATAACGAATTACAAGATTTGGCAAACGTGTATGTACGTGCTTCTTTTACTTCTATTCCAGGTTTATTGTCACCAGCACCCTTTGGTGGAAGCCCCAGAACAATTGAGATCAACGTAAACCCTGATTTATTGCGTTCTCATAATATGACACCCGACCAAATTGTTGAAGCAATACGACTTAACAGTATGATGGCTCCTTCTGGAAACGTGCGAATTGGAGATAAAAATTATATCACACCAACAAATAATACGATTAAAAATGTTAAGGATTTTGAAAAAATTCCTTTATTTAAAGGGAGTGTTCAAAACTTGACTTTAGGAGATGTTGCCACAGTAAAAGACGGTGCCGATATTACTGCAGGATATGCTTTGGTAAACGGAAAACGTTCGGTTTATTTGAGTATTGCTAAAGCAGGAGATGCCTCGACTTGGGATGTGGTTAGCAAACTTAAAGCAGCATTGCCAAAAATCCAAAGCTCATTACCTCAGGATGTTAAATTAACCTACGATTTTGACCAATCTGTTTATGTAATCAATTCGGTTAAAAGTTTAATAACCGAAGGAGTTATTGGAGCGGTGTTAACGGGTTTAATGGTTTTACTATTCCTTGGTGATAGAAGAGCTGCTTTAATTGTGATCTTAACGATTCCGATATCTATTATTTCAGGAGTATTATTTTTGAAGTTATTTGGACAAACCATCAATTTAATGTCATTGAGCGGACTAGCTTTGGCTATCGGGATTTTAGTGGATGAAAGTACTGTGTCTATTGAAAATATTCACCAGCATCTCGCCATGGGAAAACCTAAGGCACTCGCCATTTGGGACGCTTGTAAAGAAATTGCCGCACCTCAATTGCTAGTTTTATTCTGTGTTTTAGCTGTTTTTGCACCTGCATTTACTATGGTCGGAATTCCAGGAGCTTTGTTTTTACCTTTGGCTTTAGCAATTGGATTCTCAATGACTATATCTTATTTATTATCCCAAACTTTTGTTCCTGTTATGGCGAATTGGTTGATGAAAGACCATCCAAAAACAGTACATTCTCCTAATATAACAGATGACGAAGCCGAGTTTATTACCTCTGGATTAACTCCTGAATCCGAAAATGATATTATAAGTCAGAAAAAAGTATTGGTCGAAAGAGAGGATTTTAATAATGATGGTAAAATAGATCCTTTTGAAAGATTCAGAATTCGATTTATGGGAATGCTAGATCGTTTATTTCCTTACAAAAAAACAGCAAGTTTGGTCTATCTTATCGGATTTACGTTTCTTGCGATGGTATTTATCACTTTTATTGGAAAAGATATTTTTCCAAAAGTAAATTCAAATCAATTTCAGCTTAGAATGCGTGCTCCCGAAGGAACTCGATTAGAACGCACCGAAGAAAATGCACTTTTAATACTGAAAGAATTAAACAAAATGGTAGGTAAAGAGCATATCGAAACTTCCTCTGTATTTGTAGGACAACACCCTGCTTCCTCTGCGATTAATCCTGTTTATTTATTTATGGCAGGTTCACATGAAGCTGTTTTTCAAATCAGTTTGAAAGATTATGATGCAGATATGGATGATTTTAAAGATAATTTTAGGACTCGAATTAAAAAAATTCTTCCGGGCGTTAAAATTTCATTTGAGCCTATAGAGCTTACCGATAAAGTTTTGAGTCAAGGCTCACCAACTCCTATTGAAGTTAGAATTTCTGGAAAAGATAAAAAAAGAAATGAATTGTATGCTAATAAAATTGTCGAAAAATTAAATAAAATAGCCTACTTAAGAGATGTCCAAATTGGGCAGCCCATTCATTATCCTGCTATGAATATTGATATAAGTAGAACTCGTGCTTCAGAATTAGGTGTTGATATAAATGAGATTTCGCGTTCACTCGTAGCATCAACATCTTCATCGAGGTATACTGAAAAAAACACTTGGGTAGATGAAAAAGCGGGATTGTCTTATAGCGTTCAGGTACAAGTGCCTTTAAACAAGATGAAAAGTAAAACAGACATTGATGAAATTCCTGTATTGAAAAATTCACTTCGTCCTATTTTGGGTGATGTTGCTACCGTTACGCCTACGTTTGTAAATGGTGAAGATGATGATTTAGGAGCTATGCCCTTCATTACCGTTACGGCAAACATCTACCAAAAAGATTTAGGCACTGCCTCATTAGATGTTGCTACAAAAATAAGCTCATTAGGAGGATTACCCCGAGGCTTATTTATTGAACCAATTGGTATGAGTAATGTATTAACAGATACATTAAGCAGTTTACAAGTTGGATTATTAGTTGCTATTTTTGTAATTTTCTTAATGTTAGCCGCAAATTTTCAGTCGTTCAAAGTTTCTTTAGTTATCTTAGCAACGGTTCCAGCTGTAGTTTTAGGAGCCTTATTGATGCTAACTATTACTGGTTCAACACTAAATTTACAATCCTATATGGGTATCATCATGTCAGTAGGCGTTTCGATAGCTAATGCTGTTTTGCTGATTACCAATGCCGAAGAATTAAGAAAACGTAATGGTAATGCTTTAGAAGCGGCAAGGGAAGCAGCAGCTTTGCGATTACGCCCTATTATCATGACTAGTGTGGCTATGATTGCGGGAATGTTACCTATGGCAAGTGGTCTTGGCGAAGGAGGAGGACAAGTGTCACCATTAGGGCGAGCCATTATCGGTGGATTACTATTTTCGACCTTTTCTGTATTACTGATTTTGCCTTTAATTTTTGCTTGGGCACAAGAAAAAACAACTACACAATCTATTTCTTTAGACCCTGAAGACGAAGAAAGCGTGCATTATATATCATCAATAAAATCATAAAATGAAAACTAAAATACTACA
>CAILTC010000524.1 GCA_903837025.1 uncultured Bacteroidota bacterium
TCAGAACCAAAGTGTCATTATAAATAATTGACGTATTGCTTTGCTCCACTCCCATGAATTTAGAAGTCTTGTATTCCTTTTCTTCTAGCTTTCCTCCTTTATGAAATTTGATTTTCGAATCCGATTTTTCCTTAGAATTGACAATTTTTTCGAATAATAATTTTCGAAAATCCTCCTGATGTAGCGCATCTACAAGAAAACCTGCTTGACCGTTCATTACTACAGGAGCAATTATCGTATTCGTATCCAATTCTTCTTCTGACATAAAAGCAAGAGGCATAAAATAATGCTGATAAAAGGCTTCTTTAAAATTAACTTCTAATAAAGCGCCATAATACGTATTATCTTTTGAAGTGATTTTAAAAAAATCAACCACTTCAATATACTTTAGCGTACTTGCTTTACCACCATACCACCGTTTATTGATGATATAATTTTCAAGAATGTCAGAAGAAAAAACTTTTAAAAATTCCTTATCTTCAAAAGCATTTTTCCAACCTACTTTGAAAACGAATGGGTTTTGAAACTCTTCTTCGTTAACCTTTTTATCTTTCATTATCGCTGAATTTTAAATAGATGAAATGGCATTTCAGGAGATAATTCCACAAAATTCCACTCTTTGTCCCAAAAATAAGTGTTCCCCGTAATCAAATCAGTAATCTTGATGGGGTGGTTGCCTAGGGAATTAATCGGTAGTCTAACCATTGATCGACTGACATTGAATGCATCTAAATTTACAATCATTAAAGTTTCGTCTTTTTTATCATCATCAAACTTGTAATAAGCAATAATTTGCTCATTATCAGTAGCACAAAAAACAATATTATTGGTTTGTTGCAACGAGGCTTGTTCTTTTCTAATAGAGTTTATTCGAGTAATTAATGTGGTTATTTTATTCTGTTTTTCCCAATCCCATTTGATATATTCATACTTTTCAGAATCTAAATACTCCTCTTTTCCTGGCGCCATAGGAGCCGAAATCATGTATTCGAAAACAGGTCCGTAAATACCAACGCTTGAACTCAAAGTTGCTGCTAAGAAATATTTTTGAAGATGCACTGATTCATTTCCACTTTGCAAAGCATAAGGATTGATGTCGGGCGTATTAGGCCAAAAATTAGGTCGGTAGAATTCTTTTTGTTCCGATTGCGTTAATTCCTCTACATATTCAGTCAATTCTTTTTTAGAATTTCGCCACGTAAAATAAGTATAAGATTGAGTAAATCCTTGTTTCGCTAATTCATTCATGATTTTTGGACGCGTAAAAGCTTCCGCCAAAAACAAGACATCAGGATGTTTTTTCTTGATTTCACCAATTAACCAACCCCAAAAAAAGAATGGTTTTGTATGCGGATTATCAACTCTAAAAATTTTAATATCACATTCTTCTACCCAAAACAGCGCCACATCAAGCAATTCTTTCCAAAGGTTTTTCCAATCGCCACTTTCAAAATAAATAGGCAAAATATCTTGGTATTTTTTTGGAGGATTTTCGGCATATTGTACCGTTCCATCAGGTCTCCACTTGAACCATTGTGGAAAATTTTTTGCATACGGATGATCTGGCGCTGCTTGCAAAGCATAATCCATAGCCACTTCGATTCCTAAATCTTTTGCTTTTTTGACCAAAGATTTAAAATCATCAATAGTTCCTAATTCCGGATGAGTTGATTTATGGCCACCATATTGCGAACCTATTCCCCAAGGCGAACCCACATCACCATGTTGCGCATGGGTTGCATTATTTTTTCCTTTACGATTTACTTCTCCAATAGGATGAATAGGCGGGAAATATAAGGTATCAAAACCCATCGAAGCTACTCTTGACAACAGCCTTTCACAATCCTTGAAAGTACCGTGTTTTCCTTCTTCGGCAGAAGCCGAACGGGGAAAAAACTCATACCAAGTGCTGAATAATGCCTTTTTTCTATCGACATAAACATTTAATTCGGATGAATTATTTTCTAATAATCGAATAGGGTATTTCTTGAAAATTTCATGCAAATACCAAGACGTTGCTTCCTGAATTGCTTTATCATAATCATGCTCATTCGTAAAAAAAGCAATTACTTTTTCGAGATAATGGCTCTCAGAATCATCGGCAAATTCTAAAACTGATTTTAAATATTCAGCGCCTTCTAATAATTCAGAATTTACATGCTGATTATCTTGAATTTTTCTTTCGGTTCCGTGTTGCCAGTTTAAAGCATAATCAACCCAGCCTTGAACAAAATAAGTATATAAACCTTGTTTCTCAACTTTAAAATCAGCAAACCATTCATCGTTTTCTTTTGGAATCATTCGAACTTCTTGCCACTTTTTGTCGTCTTCATGTTTGTATTTAACACAACATTCAACAACATCATGACCGTCAGAAAATACGTCTGCGGTAACTTTTACGGTTTGCCCAACAATTCTTTTAATAAAATAAACGCCTCCATCTATTTGAGGCAAAACATTCTCAATAACTATTCTGGTTTGGTTCTGCATATTGTAATTTTAAAAAGACTACGAAATTTAGTAAAAATAATATTAATAAAAACATAATAATGATACATTTATTTGTTTTATTCAATAGTATTCAAAAATATAAGTGGATTATTTAATAACATAATTATTTGGAATAACAGCTCCTTTTCGAATGACAACAATTCCGTCTTTAATGGCATATAATTCGTTAGAAAAATCGGCTAAATGTTTTCCACCATCAATATGAACGTTATCTCCTATTCTACAATTTTTATCTACAAGAGCATAATTGATATGGCAATTTTTACCAATCCCCATCAATTGCCTGTTATTTTCAGCATCTTCTTTCATATCGTCTATGTTTTGATAAAAATCATTACCCATCACATAGCAATTTTTAATAACTGTCCCATCCCCTATTCGAGAACGAATTCCAATTACCGAACGGCTGATTTCTTTGGCATGAATAATACAACCTTCAGAAATCAACGATTTTTCGACTACCGTTTTATTGAATTTTGATGGCGGCAATAATCTTGGTCTTGTGTAAATTTTATTATCATTATCAAACAAGTTAAATTGAGGAATATCATCTGTAAGGCCTATATTAGCTTCAAAAAAGGAATCAATATTACCTATATCCGTCCAATATCCTTCATATTGATAACTCAGTATTTTTTTGTTTTCAACGGCCTGAGGAATTATTTCTTTACCAAAATCTTTGGTATCAGGGTTTTTCATTAAGTCAATTAACAGGTCTTTATTAAAAATATAAATCCCCATTGAGGCCAAGTATTTTTTGCCCTCGCTTTTCATCTGCTCACTTACATCCGATTCCCAATTAGGCAATAGTTCTTTCGCAGGTTTTTCGATAAACGATTCGATACAACTATCGCTATTCGTTTTTAAAATTCCAAATTCAGGAGCATCTTTATCATTTACAGGCAAAGTGGCTATAGTAATATCAGCCTCGTACTTCATGTGTTCCTCAATCATATCATTAAAATCCATTTGATACAATTGATCTCCCGAAAGTATTAAAGCATAATCAAAATCATGATTCAAAAAGTGCGGCATACATTGTCTTACCGCATCAGCAGTTCCTTGAAACCATGTAGGATTATCAGGAGTTTGTTCGGCAGCAAGAATATCTACAAAAGACTGACTAAAAGCATTAAAAGTATAGGTATTTTTTATATGCGCATTTAAGGAAGCGGAATTAAATTGTGTCAAAACAAAAATTCTTTTAATATCCGAATTCATACAATTTGAAATAGGAATATCTACCAATCTATATTTTCCAGCAATTGGCACAGCTGGTTTTGACCTTGTTTGGGTCAATGGATACAATCTTGATCCTTGTCCTCCTCCTAGAATAATTGCAATTACGCTTTTCTTTTTAGCTTTCATTTTTGTTTAGTATTAAATTGTACAACTGTATATATTCCTGACAAACGCTCTCCCAAGAATGGTCTATTTTCATCCCTGATTTTCGAATATCATTTAATTTTTTCTTGTCATTATATAAAATCACAGCTCTTTGAATCGAGTAGCAAACATCAGTTATTGATGCTTGATCGTGACAAATTCCGTTTCCTCCATCCCCAAAATCGACTACCGTATCTTTCAGTCCTCCTGTTCTACGCACAATAGGAATTGTTCCGTATTTCAAAGCATACATTTGGTTTAAACCACATGGTTCAACTCTTGATGGCATTAATAAAAAATCAGATCCTGCATAAATCAAATGCGCTAATTCTTCATTATAACCTATATAAAGATTGTAATTCCCTTTGAAACCCGCTAATAAATGGCTCAATTGCGATTCTATTTCCGTATTTCCTGAACCTAAAACTAGGATATTAATTTCCATATAATTTTCAGATAAAGCTAACGCAGCAGCATGAGGCAACAAATCAGCTCCTTTTTCATCTAATAATCTTCCGATGAAACTAAAAAGCGGTTGGGTTGGGTCTAAATCAAATTGCTTACATAAAGCTTCTTTATTTGCTTGCTTTCCTTTTCCTAAGTTTTTAACCGAATAATTAGCAGCCAACATCCTATCTTCGGCAGGATTCCAAACCTCTATATCAATCCCATTCAAAATCCCCTTTGATTTATTCCTCACAAGATTAAATAAGGATTCTAAACCATAAGCCGAATAATTAATTTCATTCAAATAATTAGGAGAGACCGTTGTCACCGCCCAAGCACATTTTATGGCTGCGGCCAAAGAATTAATTCGATTATCCCATTCTAAAATAGTCACTTTCGATAAATCGAACTCCGGCAAATAATACAATTTATCAAAACCAAATTGTCCTTGATAAATAGAGTTATGAATCGTAATCACTGAGGGTATATTCCGTAATTTTTCATATTTATTGGCATAAAGCATCATAAACGGGATCAATCCTGTATGATGATCGTGACAATTAATAATGTTTGGAACCTTATTTAGGGAAATTATCCAATCTAAAGTAGCAATTTGAAAAGACAAAAACCGTTCTATATCATCTTCATATCCGTAAACTTCTTTTCTATCAAATAATTCTGGGATTTCAACTAAATACAATTCGAAACCTAATGGAGTTGTTTTCCCTTTCAGAACATTAAAAGGAAAATTAAAATTCCCTAATTTAACATACCCATTATGAACACATTCAAATTCATTTTCGGCAATAAATTTTGTGTCATAACAAGGCATAACAAGGCTCACAAGATGTCCCGCACTAAATTGATATTTTGGCAATGCACCAACAACGTCTCCTAAACCCCCAACTTTTGCAACCGGATAACATTCCGCTGCTATATGAAATATATCCATTTTAGAAATTAAGCCTTTTATAATACTCCATCAGACATTATTCATTCTAATAAAATCATCCCATTGTTAGATTCCAATAATATATATAAATTCTAATTAAACCTACAAATTATGTTACTTTTATGTTTTCTAAATTTAGTAAAAAATTTATGAAATAATAACTTCCAATAAAATTTATTGAAATGACAAAAAAAACTTCAAATCCTACACAATCCTTAAAAATTCCTAAACCAATTCTGCAAATTGGTAAAATTATCGCTACTATTTCACCAAAACTAACAGTTCTATTTACTGCAAAATTATTCACATCTCCTATAAAACATAAAATTCCAAAAAGAGAATTGGAAATGGATCACAAAAGCATACAGCAATTAATAAAAATTCCGGCTATTCATAAAAAAATTGTTTTATATCAATATGGCGAAAGTGAGAAAAAAATACTTCTATCGCACGGCTGGTCAGGAAGAGGAACTCAACTATTTAAAATAGCCGATGAATTAATAAAACTCGGGTATTCAACAATAAGTTTTGACGCACCCGCCCACGGAAAATCACCAGGAAGAACAACTATTATGTCCGAATTTGTTGAAACAATTCTAGAAATAGAAAGACAATTTGGCCCCTTTGAAGCTGCCGTAGGTCATTCTTTAGGAAGTATGTCGCTGCTAAATGCAGTAAAAAAAGGATTAACACTACAGCATCTAGTACTCATTGGCAGTGGAGATGTTGTACAAGATATTCTTGATGATTTTATAGCAAAACTACAATTAAAACCTGTTTTTAGCGAATACTTACGCTTGCATATCGAGAAAAAACTCGGTGAAAAAATGGACGATTATTCCGCATATCAATCAGCAAAAGAAGTGGCAATTCCCGTTCTGGTCATTCATGATAAAAACGACGACGAAGTGCCGGTAACTGCCGCAATACACATTAATAAACACTTAAAAAACGGTACCTTGTTTTTGACCAAAGGACTTGGTCATCGCCGAATACTAGGAAACTCCGAAGTAATTGAAAAAGTGGTGCAGTTTATTGCTACTAAAAATAGTAGGGCGTGACCTTCCAAAAACTCAGGTCAGGCTGTTCGCTGTATCTTTGTTTTCTGAAAAAGAAAACAAAGGATGCCGCTTCCATCCTTCACGCGAGCTGCAAATCCTTAACTAATATCTTAAATACCTAAACAATAAA
>CAILTC010000525.1 GCA_903837025.1 uncultured Bacteroidota bacterium
ATAAAAGAGCTGAAGTTTTATCCTTTATGTTTTAATCTATTTGACTATCATCTATAAGCCTAATAAAAATGAGTGTAAAAATAAATTCTGTTTCAAAACAATTACCGAAATATTCGAGAACTACCGAAGAAATCATTCCTTTTCTTGATACTTGGCTCATGGGTCAAGAAGAGCGTTTTATCCGAAAAGTAAAGAAGATTTTTGAAGGTGCAGCTGTTGATAAACGCTATTCGATTATGGATCCGATTGAAGTTTTTACAAACACTTCTTTTGAAGAGCGAAACGATATTTACGTTCGCGAAGTAATCGATTTAGGAACAAAAGTCTTAGAAAAAGCCTTGGCCAAATCCAATTGGAAGCCCGAAGATTTAGATTATATCATCACTGTAAGTTGCACCGGAATTATGATTCCGTCACTTGACGCTTATTTAATCAATAAGCTAAAATTACGCCAAGATATAGTTCGGCTTCCCGTAACCGAAATGGGTTGTGCTGCAGGAATTTCAGGTATTATTTATGCCAAAAACTTCCTGAAAGCAAATCCAGGAAAACGAGCAGCGGTTATCGCTGTCGAAAGTCCAACGGCAACCTTTCAACTCGATGATTTTTCTATGGCAAATATTGTGAGTGCCGCCATTTTTGGTGATGGAGCGGCTTGTGTTTTACTTTCTTCACATGAAGAGGATGAAGGGCCGGAAATTCTGGATGAAGAAATGTATCATTTTTATGATGCCGAACACTTAATGGGTTTTAAACTCACCAATTCAGGCTTGCAAATGATTTTAGATATTGATGTTCCCGAAACGATAGCGTCTCATTTTCCGAATATTATAAATCCTTTTCTAGAGAAAAATAATATAAAAATGGAAGATTTGAATCATTTAATTTTTCATCCTGGTGGCAAAAAGATTGTTCAAACCGTTGAAAGTTTATTTTCTGATTTAGGAAAAAATATAGACGATACCAAAGAAGTTTTGCGATTATACGGAAATATGTCGAGTGCAACAGTTTTATATGTTTTGGAAAAAATTATGGATAAAAAACCATCGAAAGGAGAAATTGAATTGATGTTGAGTTTTGGTCCCGGTTTTTCGGCTCAAAAAGTTTTATTGCAGTTTTAAATAAATCATTGATGACTAAAAATGAAATCCTATCAAAACTGCCGTATTCCAAACCTTTTTTGTTTGTGGATGAATTACTATATGTAGATGAAAATAGAGTAGAAGGCACTTATACTTTTGACGAAAAGCTTGATTTTTACAAAGGCCATTTCAAGGAAAATCCTGTGACTCCAGGAGTAATTTTGACAGAAGTCATGGCGCAAATCGGATTGGTTTGCTTAGGTATTTTTTTATTAAATGAAGCATTTAAAACAAATACTTCAATTGCTTTAACATCAACTGAAATAGAATTTTTAAAACCTGTATTTCCAAATGAAAAAGTAACAGTGCTATCAGAAAAAATGTATTTTAGATTTGGTAAATTAAAATGTAAAGTCAAAATGTTAAATCAGAATAAAGAAGAAGTTTGTAGTGGTGTAATTGCTGGAGTTCTAATATGAATTTTTATGTTGTGTCATTTCTCCTTCGTCGAAATGACAAAAAAATAAAAAAATAAAAAAAAATGAATAAACGTGTAGTAATTACTGGTCTTGGTGTTGTTGCTCCAAATGGGGTAGGACTTGATGTGTTTACTCATGCCATAAAAAATGGGATTTCTGGAATAAAACATGATCCCGAATTAGAACGATTACAATTTTCTTGTCAGATAGCAGGTAAACCTGAAGTTTCTACTGAATTATCATTGAATTATTTCTCTGAATTGGAACTTCGAAATTTTAATTCCACCGGGATTTTATATGGAGTAATTGCAGGAATTGATGCTTGGAAAGATGCGGGATTATCGATAGAAATCAACGAGGAACCCGATTGGGATTCAGGTACAATCTTTGGAACAGGAACTTCTGGAATTGATAAATTTAGAGAAAGCATCTATAAAATTGATGCTTTTCAAACCCGAAGACTAGGAAGTACTGCCGTTGCACAAACCATGAATAGTGGTGTAAGTGCTTATTTGGGAGGGAAATTAGGTTTGGGAAACCAAGTGACTACCAATTCATCTGCATGTACAACAGGAACCGAAAGTATTTTAATGGCTTTTGAAAGAATTAAATCAGGGCAAGCCAAACGTATTTTGGCAGGAAGTACGAGCGATTCGGGACCTTATATTTGGGGCGGTTTTGATGCGATGAAAGTATGTACATTTAAGCATAACGATACGCCAGAAAAAGGGTCAAGACCTATGAGCATAAGTGCTTCGGGATTTGTTCCGGGAAGTGGGGCAGGAGCTTTGGTATTGGAAGATTTAGAAACAGCTTTGGCACGAGGAGCAAAAATTTACGCCGAAGTTCTTGGCGGAAACGTAAATTCTGGTGGTCAACGGGGTCAAGGAACCATGACGGCACCAAATGCTGTTGCCGTTCAAAAATGTATTCAAGATGCCATGAAAAATGCTGGAATTCATCCCAATGAAATTGATGCTATTAATGGCCATTTGACCGCAACATCCAAAGATACTTTGGAAATTCAAAATTGGAGTACTGCTTTGAACCGAAGCGGAATTGATTTCCCTTACATCAATTCACTAAAATCAATGGTCGGGCATTGTATATCAGGTGCTGGAAGTATCGAAAGTGTGGCTTCGGTTTTGCAATTGCATCATGGATTTATTTTTCCGAATAGTAACTGTGAAGATTTGCATCCCGATATAATCGCCATCATTGATGCAAGCCGAATTCCGCAACA
>CAILTC010000526.1 GCA_903837025.1 uncultured Bacteroidota bacterium
CAGCTGTTTTTTCAACATTACTTTGATAAAAAGGCCCCACTATTGCATCGGCATCTTCTAGGTGATTCTCTTTAATTATATTCGGAATATTCGAAGTGGTTTTCGTTTCTTGAGAATCGAATATTTTAATATCTATAGGAATTCCTAAACTTCGAGCAGAATCGATTGCTACCAATGCACCTGAATAAAAATCAAGTGTCATATTCAAAAATTTATCTTTTTTCAATCTCGTTGACGTTGAGTTTATAGTATCATCATCAATTTTAGACAAATCAAAAGGCAACAATAAAACCAGTTTTTTTCGATTTGAATTGCCACTTTTTTTAGATAAGAAAACAAATTCTTTTCTTGCTTCTTGCGAAATCAATTTTGTTGAAGGTACTTTTAAAATCATGCCATCATTAACTCCTTTCGACAAATCAGGATTAAGTCCGATTAATTCGTCTTGAGTCATTGCAAATTTTTTCGATAAGCTATATAAGGTTTCTTTTGATTGAACCTCATAATTAGCATATTCAATTGCTTTAGAAACTTTAATCAAATTTGGTTTTATAATTTCTTTCTTAGTTTCAACAACAGCTATTTTATCTGCTTTTGGAGCATTCCCTTTTATTAATAATTTATATCCAATGGTTAAATTAGGGATGATTTCTGGGTTGCGTTTTTCCAATTCGGCGATGCTAATTCCATATAATTTTGCAATTGAAAATTTTGTTTCTTTTGCAAGTACAACGTGATAAACAGCTTTTTCTTGACTTGGAACTGAAACTTTAGAAACCGTAGTTTTCGACACAGTATTCGACGGAATCGTTAATGTTTGCCCTATTTGCACGCCTAGTTTTTCTAGTTCAGGATTGGCTTTCTTCAACGCTTCATCCGAAACACCATATTTTTTTTCGATACCGAACAAAGTCTCTTTGGGTTCTACTTTGTGGGTTTGTACAGCGGTATTAATTTTGGTTGTTGGCGTTACTTTTGACTTAACCTCGGTAATAGGTTTCGACGTTTTATAGGGTATCAACAAAATGCTATTTGGCTTTAAGCCGGTAATTGCATCTGGATTTAGCTGGTAAATATCATGAGGGGTAACATTGTATTTTTGTGCAATCTGGGTAATCGTCTCCCCTTTTTCTACTTTATGCGTTACATTTTTTGCCTGCGAAAACACGTTAGCTGTAAAAAACAAAGATGCCAAACAAATTGTAAAAAGGTATTTCATGATTTCTTTTTATAAAATTATAGTAAAACAAAACGGTATCAAATATATTCTAATAATTTGATACCGTCTGTATAAAGTAAACTAAAAACGATGACTTTTTATTGTTTTTAGTGAAAAATTTATAGTATTATTCCCATTCTATTGTTGCTGGCGGTTTTGAGCTAATATCATACACCACACGATTAACTCCTTTTACTTTATTGATTATATCATTAGATACTTTCATCAAGAAATCATAAGGCAAATGCACCCAGTCTGCAGTCATTCCGTCAGTAGATTCTACCGCACGGAGCGCCACCACTTTTTCGTATGTACGCTCATCGCCCATTACACCAACACTATTTACAGGAAGTAAAATCGCTCCGGCTTGCCAAACTTTGTCGTACAATCCCCAAGATTTTAATCCGTCGATGAAAACTTTATCTACATCTTGCAAAATTTGTACTTTTTCGGGAGTAATATCACCCAATATTCGGATGGATAGTCCTGGTCCAGGAAAAGGATGTCTTCCTAATAATTCAGGATCAATTCCTAATGTAGCTCCTACACGACGTACTTCATCTTTGAAAAGCATGCGTAAAGGTTCAACAATTTTTAATTTCATATAATCAGGCAAACCACCTACATTATGATGTGATTTTATGGTTGCAGAAGGCCCTTTCACCGAAACTGATTCGATTACATCAGGATAAATTGTTCCTTGAGCCAACCATTTTACGTCTTCAATAAGGTGAGATTCATCATCAAAAACTTCGATAAATACACGTCCGATAATTTTACGTTTGGTTTCAGGATCACTAACTCCAGCTAATTCAGACAGAAATCGATCTCCAGAGTCAACGCCTTTCACGTTCAATCCCATTCCTTTATATTGATCCAATACATTTTGGAATTCATTTTTTCGAAGCAAGCCATTATTCACAAAAATACAATATAGATTTTTGCCAATCGCTTGATGCAATAAAACGGCAGCTACTGTAGAATCGACACCACCCGAAAGTCCAAGAACCACTTTATCGTCTTGCAATTTCTCTTTTAATTCCGCCACCATTTCTTCAACGAAAGCATTTGGAGTAAAGTTTTGAGGAACTTCGGCTATTTTAACTAAAAAGTTTTCTAACATTTTAGATCCATCGGTAGAGTGAAAAACCTCAGGATGGTATTGAATGGCATAGGTTGTTTCGCCTTCAATCTTATAAGCTGCGAATTCTACATCATTGGTGCTAGCTAGCTTTACACCGTTTGTCGGTAAGGCTTTGATACTATCACTATGACTCATCCAAACTTGACTATTTTCAGAAACGCCTTCAAAGAAAATCTCATCCTCTTTGATATAAGATAAATTGGCTCTACCATATTCTCGGGTGTTAGAAGCAGCAACTTCACCCCCACTAAAATGGGATAAATATTGCGCACCATAACAAACGGCGAGCATAGGCAGTTTGCCTCTAATCTGGGATAAATCAGGATGTGGAGCATCTTCTCCGCGAACAGAAAAAGGGCTACCTCCAAGAATTACGGCTTTATAACTTGATAAATCACTCGGGAAATGATTGTAAGGGAAAATTTCGCAGAATATATTTAATTCGCGAACTCTACGCGCAATAAGCTGTGTGTATTGCGATCCGAAATCTAAAATAAGTACGTTGTGTTGCATGCGCAAAGTTATATTTTTTAATTAAATTACTGATTTTCAGTATTTTAATTTTGTTGTTTTTAAAAGTGGGAACATTCGTGGGAACATTTTAACCTCTCTTTTTTGATGATTGCAAATTTAGGAAAATTAAATTACAATTATTGTATGAATTTGTATTAACAAATACCTACAAAAGTGTTTCTCTATAAACAATCCTTACTTTATAAATAAAGACATTTCCTTTCTAATATATAATCTATTGTTGATCCAAATCAACTCAAAAAACAAAAAATAGATTATGAAAAAAAGAAGTCACCTCCATACCAATTTTATACATTTCATTGTTGAGAAATACAATAAGGAAATTCAGGGACTACCTGATGAGGAAACCAATGTTTCAAACAACGAAATCGTTGATGAATTTGATGAAATTATCAACGGTAAAGAAATTCAAAAAGATGAGGTTCAAGATGAAATTGAAGATGACGAAACTATTGATGACCTTGTTAAAGAATTCCAACTATTAGAAAAAAAATATAATTTTAAAACAAATGGTAGTATTCGTAATAAAAGGAAATAGAAAGTTGTATGACATTGAAACAATGAAACAAATCCTCAACGTATCAAGGTCAAAAGTTCAAAGGGAATTAAAAAAACAGAATACTGAAATTGTCAAGTATAAAAATCTATACCTGTATTATGAAACAACACTTTTGAACTTGATGGAGTTGATACTGATAGAAAAATTAGGAAAGTCAAATGATAGATTGGAATAAAATAAAAAAATGTACGGAAATCATTA
>CAILTC010000527.1 GCA_903837025.1 uncultured Bacteroidota bacterium
CCAAAATCTGGGCTTGTTCAGTAGAAAGACTTTGTTGTAAAGGTTGATTTTTTAGATCGCTTTCGGAATACAAATAACCACCAAAACTCCATTTTCTAGTCTCATGTGTTACACCAGCATAGGTGACAAATCGAGTGTAATTATTGTTAGAATATTGATATTCGATACTAATTCTCATTTCGGAAGTGATCGAAAAAAGCGGTGTAAATACAATTTCTCCAGCATTATAATCGATAGTATAGTCATTGCTTTCGCCCCGTTTCAAAAGGATTCCGTTAACATAAACCCGTTCCGAACCGGAAATAACAAGCACATATAATTCACCATTTTGTCCTATTAATTTATAAGGCCCTTGATTACCTTCCTGACCTACAAAATTACTTTTGGCATATTGTCCTTTGACCAATGCCGCCGATGCAAAAACATTGGTTTTGTTATCTTTTGTTCCAAAGTCGAAGTTTGTCGCTATTCCCTGTACTTTCTTATTGAAATTTAAGAATTGGGTTTTATGGTTCTCGAGGAATACATCTCCTGCTCGAATGCTCCACTTATCACTAAAAACTTCCATGAAGATATTGTCAAATTGATCCAATTTTTGTGAATAACCGCCATCTTGCAGCGGAATATTTCTGTCTTGCAACGATGCACGTAAACTCACTTTTTCAGAAAGTTTCCCGGTTATTTGTAAGTCTAGATTCGAGTTTAAAACAGTATTTTGATTGTTTCCTACCGTTACGCCACGAGTGATGCTTCCCGAAGTATTTAAGCCGTCAAAAGGGACGATTTTTTTTTGTACACTTTCCTCAATTTTATATAATTTCCCCGAGCCAATTTCGTTGCTCACCACTCGACTTGGGTCGTAAATGTGGTATTCTTTGGTCAGGATATCGGGGAGTTTGAGATAGTGAACTTTTAATGAATCCGAATTTATAGAAAAATTATTTTTTAAAATTAAGGTGCCTTTCGGGAAGTTTATTTTGTAGAAAGTCGTGTCTATGGGTTTGTCATTGGCATCAAGTAATTTGAAAAAACTGGAGTTGATACTTGTTTTCTCCAGGTGAATGGTGTCGTGCGTAACCTTGAATTTCGTGATTTTGTATAACGAATTATTCTCCTGAGCTTGTAGCTTAGAAAATAATACGAGTACCGCCAAAAGCAGAAATTTTTTTAACATAAATACTATAACTCGAAAGCATCAAAAGTAGTATTTATAATTGGGAAATTGTAAGGAGGAACTTTTGATATATGGTTTCATTTAACTGTAACGGAAATTATTGAGATTCTGCCGTTGAGAGGGACGAAGCATTTACAAATAAAAACCGCAAATTCACAAATTTTTGAAATCTGCGAATTCACGGTTTTTTTATTTTAAAAAAAAGACTTCTATTTTGTCGGTTTCGGCTCTCTCTCCTTTGGAGAGGGTCGGGGAGAGGATTTAACTTTCCTTTGTTATGATTTGCATGGTTTCGCGGCTCACTTGTTTTAGGATTACCGTTTTGTTTTCCTCTACTGTTTGCGCTGCTTTTTCGTCGAAATGACGAATCGTGTACAAGGTTACATTTTCGGTAAAATCGACTTTGAATTTTTTGGATAAAATAGCATTCAAATCCTTGAAATTATCAAATTTATCTTCCACACAAACCGAGAAACTAATCGCAGAATTCTGGATTAAATTTACTTTTAATTTGAATTGATGAAACAAAGCAAAAATTTCGCTGATGTTTTCTTCCATTATAAAAGAGAAATCTATCGAAGAAAGAGAAATTAAAAGTTGGTTTCTTTTGACGATAAAACAAGGCATATAAGGTTCTAAATCTGCTCCTTTTGCAACGCTTGTTCCGGGCAAAGTTGGATTTATAAACGATTTTACATACAAAGGAATTTCTTTTTTTTGTAAGGGTTGTAATGTTTTTGGGTGAATAACGGTTGCTCCATAAAACGCTAATTCGATGGCTTCACGA
>CAILTC010000528.1 GCA_903837025.1 uncultured Bacteroidota bacterium
AGTGAAATGGCTTTGTTGGAAAAACTAAATTTTGTTTTAGAAAACAACTTCAAACGCGTTTCGTACACCGAAGCAATTGATATTTTAAGAGATTGTACTCCCAATAAAAAGAAAAAATTTCAATATATCATCAACGAATGGGGTGCTGATCTACAATCGGAACACGAACGTTATTTGGTCGAAAAACACTTTAAATGTCCGGTAATCTTGTTTGATTATCCAGCCAATATCAAGGCCTTTTACATGCGTTTGAACGAAGATGGTAAAACCGTTCGTGCCATGGATATTCTTTTTCCTGGAATTGGAGAAATCGTGGGAGGTTCACAAAGAGAAGAACGTTTTGATGTTTTGGTTGAGAAAATGAAAGTCTTAGGAATTAGCGAAGAAGAATTATGGTGGTATTTAGACACCCGAAGATTTGGAAGCGCAGTTCACTCTGGTTTTGGACTTGGATTCGAAAGATTGGTACTTTTTGTAACCGGAATGACAAATATTCGAGATGTAATTCCTTTTCCGAGAACACCGATGAACGCCGATTTTTAAAAAAGTTTAATCGGTTAAAAGATTCAACAAATAAACAATTCAACATAAATGATCAAGCAATTTCTAAATCTAAAACTGTCCCAAAAATTATCGCCTCAACAAATCCAGTTGATGAAGTTAATTCAATTGCCTACGCAAGCTTTCGAACAACGTTTGTTGGAAGAAATGAATGAAAATCCAGCATTGGAAACCGGAACTGACGATGAAGAAATTTATGATAAAGATGAATTCGACAATGATGACACCAATGACGAATTCGACGATTATGACGACAATGATAATGAAGACACCAGCGACATTAATATTGACGAATATTTAAGTAGCGACGAAACGCCAGATTACAAAACCCAAGCTAATAACTATAGCGATGACGACGAAGAACACGAGTCGCCATTAGTTGCGCCGATAAGTTTTCACCAAGATTTAATCAATCAATTAAATACTTTTATATTGAATGATGAGGAGCGAGAAATTGCAGAATTTCTTGTGGGAAGCATCGATGATATGGGTTATATTAGACGAAGTATTCCCGATATGGTTGATGATATGGCGTTTACCCAAGGGATTTATACGGATGAAAAAATGGTCACTAGGATGATGACTATTATTCATGAGTTGGAACCTTCGGGAGTTGGTGCACGTGATTTGCAGGAATGTTTATTGTTGCAATTAAAGCACAAAACGCCTACAGAATACGTGGCTTTGGCCATGGATATTATCGAAAACCAGTTTGATGCTTTTACCAAAAAACATTACGACAAACTCCTTCAAAAATATGCTGTTTCTAATGAGCAACTTAAAACGGCCATTCACGAAATAGAAAAGCTAAACCCAAAACCGGGTGGCTCTTTTACAGGAAGCAACAAAATTACGGAACATGTCGTTCCGGATTTTGCCATTCGAATTGTTGAGGATGAATTGGTTCTGACTCTAAACGGAAGAAATGCACCTTCCTTAGAT
>CAILTC010000529.1 GCA_903837025.1 uncultured Bacteroidota bacterium
ACCTTTAACGGTTGCCAAAGGCATTTTTTCATTTATTCTTTTTGCTACTTGACCTTTGTAATCCATGTGAACTACTGTCATTACAATTGTCTCGTTTACTGCGTCTAATGCTACTCTTTTAATATCCATTTCTGTCTTTAATTTACGTAATAAAATTGGGTTGCAAAATTATAAAATTTTTACAACCCAAACAAGTTTTTAACGTATTGAATTCAAGCCTATTATTTAGTTCGAATTAGTAGGAGTTATTATTTTTCCTCACCTACAATTTTATACACAATAGACTGGCAAACAGAAAGAATTACACTGAAAATCAACGCAGTCCAAAATGAATCTACCCTAAATCCACCTACAATATTTGAACATAATAAAATAATGATGGCATTGATGACAAATAGAAATAATCCTAATGTAAGGATTGTAACCGGAAATGTTAATACAACCAATATGGGCTTTATAAAAACATTAAGTAATCCTAAAACAACTGCAACTATCAAAGCGGTTTTAAAATTAGCCACGCTTACACTTGGCATAAAGTGAGCAATCAACATCACTAAACCGGATGTAATTAGAATTCTGATAAGTAGTTTCATGTTTTTTTATTTCAAAAGTAAAATATTTTTTTTAAAACACTTCATTATTAGTAACCATTCTGTAGTACAAACACTAAGCTGATTTCTGTCGCAAAGGCACAAATTTGAAAATTAAGGAAATTGTTTTGGGATATTTTAATATGTTTAAATACATTTTTTTCTTTATGAGCTTAAGAGTTTGCAGCAATTGTATTTGATTTCTTAAGAGTAAACCGAATCGGAATGATGCAGTATTTAAATGAGTTAGGATAAAAAAAGTAACTTTTTATATTTTAAATTTAACTTAATTTTAAAAAACTCTAAGAGCTTTTTTTATACATTAGCTATATAATCTTTAAAAAAGTATAAAAATGAAAAAAGTATTTTTAGCAGTAATTGCCCTTTTAGGATTTGCGATGACAAGTTCCGCTCAACAAGCGACCGAAAAAACAGTAAAGAAAACCGAAAAAGTTACCAAAGAGGTGAAAAAAGACGGTAAAACGACTGAGGTAAAAAAGACAGAAACAAAAACGGTCTTGAAAAAAGACGGTACACCAGATAAACGATATAAAAAAGCTGAAGCATCAAAAACTGTTTTGAAAAAAGACGGTACGCCAGACAAACGTTTCAAAGCGAATAAATAAACTTTAGTTTAATTACAAACGCCACTTAAAATAAAAATTAAGTGGCGTTTTTTTTATGATGTAATTATTGGGTTTTCTTTTTGTAAAAAAGTGATTATTCTAAAAAAGAACTTGTTATGTCAAAAAAAAGTTTTGGGTTTTCGGCATGAAGCCAATGTCCAACATTTGGAATAGTTTCGATTTCTGAATCCGGAAAATGTAGTCTTATATTTTCGAAATCTTCATCAAGAATGTAATTCGAATTTCCGCCACGAATAAATAGTGTTGGTTTTACAAAAACAGCATTATCTGGAAGTGACTTTCCTATTTCATCCATTTTTGAGTTGAATACCTCTAAATTAAATCGAAAAGCTAATTGTCCCGGCTCAAGCCAATAGAGGCTTTTCATTAAGAATTGTCTCGTTCCAAAATCGGTTATATGTTGCAAAAGGATTTCTTCTACTTCGTTTCGGCTTGGCTTTAATGAAAAATCAACCGCATTCAATCCTTCGAAAATCGCTTGATGATGCTGCGGATAAAATTTGGGTCCAATATCTGCTACTATCAATTTCTCGATCCTTTCAGGATAAGTTGTGGCGAAAAGCATTGCTGTTTTTCCACCCATCGAATGTCCAAGAATAGTTACTTTTTCTAAATTATTAGCTTCACAATAGTCTAATACATCCTGAACCATTAATTCATAACTAAACTCTGGAGAATGAAAACTGCGACCATGGTTTCGTAAATCCAATAAATGTACTTCGAAACCATGGGTTGCAAATTGTGTTCCCATGGTTTTCCAATTGTCTGACATCCCTAAAAATCCATGAAGAATTAATAGGGGTTTACCTGAACCTTCTATTTTTGAATAAAGCATGTTCTTATTTTTCTTTATTTTCCAATTCCTGTACATTTCCAGTTCTGTTGAGGATTCCCCAACCTTGTAATTCTCCTTTGATAGCTTTTCTAAAAGATTTTATCAAAATATAATACATCAATTGTCTGTAAATTAGTTTTTGAGGGATTAACCAAACTAGTTTTTTATAATCTTCTTTTTCGAAATAAAAAGCTACAGCCGCACCAATAATATCAACAATCATAAATATCAAATAGTACATAATAATCTTGTCAAAACTCGCTGGCATGATACCTATAGAAGCAAACACAAGACTTATAAGTAAAATCAAA
>CAILTC010000530.1 GCA_903837025.1 uncultured Bacteroidota bacterium
ACAGAAGATCTATTCTTAAGAATGGTTTAAGATATATTTAAACATTAATTCAAAAAAAAAAACTACAACCAATGAAGTTGTAGTTTTTGTATATTATCAAGAATTTCTTGATTGTCGAATTTAATCGGTAGTAAAATGAAATCCTAAAGTACCAATATTAGCACTCAAACCGTCACTTCTTACATAATGATTAAACCTGAATTCTACATTTTTGATTCCTAAACCTAGGAATTTTCCATTGGCAAAAATATCGGTATAATTAACTCCAAAACCATATTGTTTGGCATTGAAAGCAGACAAATCATAATCGGACGTAAAATATTCTTCCGTTGAAAGATGCTTTTCAAAAGGGGCAAAATATTTCGCTGCAGTTTGAATATAATAGCGATACATAGGATACACGGTAAATCTTTCGGAGATTTTAACTGGTAATTCTACACTAGCCGTTTTCGATTTAACGCCCCAATCATCCCAATAATAACGGCCATACGTTCTCAATGTAATAGCCTCGTTAATATAATAGTTCCATCGAAGACCAATAGGCACTTTCAAACGACTACTTGGCATTCTTTCGATAGCATCTGCAAGTTGAAAAACCCCAACATTGGCAGAAGTTTGATACACCGGAATATATTGGGCTTGACCGATAAAATAATGTTGAGTGTCAGCAAAATAAACCCTTTGGTAGGGTGTAGAAAGCATTCCTTGTTGTTGCAAAATATCCATAAATATCGAAATTTGTGTACGCTTCGTAAGTATTTGTGAGAAGCTAAAAGATACCGAATAAGAATCTCTTTTAGTTGATGTCCAAGGTTTAAAATTGGATGGTAAATAGGCGGTTGTTGTATTACCATTTTTATCTAAAATACTTACACCGCTAAAATAACTGTACAACTGAAAATCATTACCATACAGATTGTATTCTTTTAATTCTGTTGGATAAATAATTTTCCAATTATCAAGATAAATATTAGATTTTACTGAAACTTCCGTGTTTTTGTTGTTAAAAAGTTTGGTAAGTCCACCACCAATACCAAATGAGCTATAATTAAATTCGGATGATAATGACATATCAGCATTCCAAATAAAATTTCTATCATCGGAGCTATGCGCATAATTAGCATTTATTGCTGCAAGTGTCCCCCCTTTTGATGCACCAGAAGAAGCCTGCCAAGGTGTTCCGTAAGGAGGTGTTCCTGGAACAGTCGTCGTTGTTGTTGTTTGATGTCCCGATGCTCCCGAAGAAGTTGTATAAGAGCTTGAACCACCCACAAACGGATTTACATTGCTTGAAGAAGCTGATGTATAAGCCGAAAGTCCGATATCAAAAGTTAAAACATCATCATCATTCAACGGTACGGCAACAATGATATTTGAGGCAAAATCGGATAATTTCTCGGTTCCAATACCTCCAGATACAGCAGCATGATTACCATCTTGATTATAATAACTGGATAAAAAATCAACTTCGGAGCTTTCTAAAACTCGCTTTTTAAATACTCCCGTTGTATCTTTTACTTGTCCAAAAGCAAAAACACTTGTAATTAAAAATAAGGTCACGTATATTTTTTTCATTCTTAAAATTCTTTATATAGATCTATTTTAAAGTAACTAATTGATAAGGAAAGATTCTAGTTGCATCCACAACCACCACCTGATTTCCCTCCATTAGCCCCAGCAGCAGCTTCACGATAAACCTGAAAAGTACTTTCGAATTTTTCGGTGATTCTAGCAGAAAGCTTCATTTCTGGATCATTTATTTTTTGCATATCATAGGGCTTGACCGAAGTACAAGATTGTAAGGCCACTAAAACCAACGCTAATACGATTCCTTTTTTCATGTTTTTATTTTATATAATGAAACTTATTTTTTTCTTTTTTCTTCGAAACTAATTACTGTACACATCGGTTTTTTCTAAATGAATTCCTTTAGAAGTAAATATTTTTCCTTTGTCGTCAACGATTATACATTCTATCCCTTTGAGTTGATTGATGAAATTAAGTCCTGCTTCAACACCAAAAAGAAATACGCCTTTTGCTAAAACATCGGCCATTTCGGTTTGTTTTGCAAAAGTGGTAACACTTACAATTCCTTGTGCAGGATAACCCGTTTTTGGGTTGATAATGTGGCTGTATCTAATTCCGTTAAAAACTACAAATCGTTCGTAAGTTCCCGAAGTTTCTACGGCACTATCCACTAGAGGAAATGTTGCAAAAACTTTTTCGGTATTCATCGGATTTACGATTCCCACTGTCCAAGGGCTTCCGTCAGGTTGTTTTCCCCAAGCCGAAATATCACCAGAAACATTTGCAATTCCAGATGTACACCCCATAGAAACCAATAAAGTCTTTATTTTATCGGCAACAAAACCTTGAGCTATTCCGCCAAGACCTAGTTTCATTCCTTTATCTTTCAGGAAAATAGTTTTATCCTTTTCGTTCATGATAATTTTCCAATAACCAATTTTTTCTACCGATTTTTTGATGGCTTCTGGCGTTGGCATTTCCTTCATAGAACCATCAAATTTCCATATTTTATCCATGGAAGCATACGAAATATCAAAAGCGCCATCGGTAAGTTTAGACACTTTGATGGCTCTTTGTACTAATTGAAAAATTTCATCATCAACCTTAACCGGTTTAATTCCTGCATTTTGATTTACATGAGAAATTTGAGTCTCAGGTTTCCAGTCCGAAACTAGATTTTCTATTCTTGAAGTTTCAGCAATAGCGGCATCGATAAATTTATTTCCTTCGATGGTATCTTTGGCTACAACTGTCATTTCGAACGGACTGGTCATCATATACAATTTCCTCCTATGAACGATTTGTCCAAAGGAGGAAATTGACAATACTATAATTCCAATAACAAGAATTCTTTTCATTTAATTTTCCAATGAATGGATTGCCATTATATAATCTTCGGCAGAAATATTTACATATCCTTTCTTACCG
>CAILTC010000531.1 GCA_903837025.1 uncultured Bacteroidota bacterium
ATCAAAGTCTTTTTTGAAATTTATGTTTTGTTTTCTGTAATTAGATATATTCTTTTGTTGAATAGTCTTGCTTTTTGCCAAGAATTAATTTCTTCGAAGGAATTAAATTTACCCATTACTTTTTCTTTTGACTTTATGACTTTCGACTAATTTTACGCTTCTTGTTCTTGTTTAATCCAGTCATATCCTTTTTCTTCAAGCTCATAAGCCAATTCTTTTCCGCCTGATTTTACAATTCTTCCATTGTATAAAACGTGAACAAAATCGGGAACTATATAATCTAAAAGTCTTTGGTAATGCGTGATTACGATGATAGCATTTTTGTCGCTTTTCAATTTGTTTACCCCATTGGCAACAATTCGAAGGGCATCAATATCTAATCCAGAATCGGTTTCGTCAAGAATGGCAAGTTTTGGTTCAAGCATGGCCATCTGAAAAATCTCGTTTCGTTTTTTCTCTCCACCCGAAAAACCTTCGTTTAACGAACGAGACAAAAATTTACGGTCAATTTCTAATAATTCTGATTTTTCACGAATGACTTTCAGCATTTCGTTTGCTGGCATTTCGTCCAATTTGTTGGCTTTGCGTGTTTCGTTGATTGCCGTTCTTATGAAATTGGTAACCGAAACTCCCGGAATTTCAACAGGATATTGAAACGAAAGGAAAACACCTTTGTGCGCTCTTTCTTCTGGAGCCAATTCCGAAATATCTTCGCCGTCCAAGAAGATTTCGCCTTGGGTCACTTCGTAATTTTCGTTTCCGGCAATGATTGCAGAAAGCGTACTTTTTCCGGCACCGTTTGGTCCCATAATCGCATGGATTTCTCCTGCTTTTACTTCAAGGTTGATTCCTTTTAATATTTCTTTGTCTCCAATAGAGGCGTGTAAATTTTTTATTGATAACATTTTGTTTTCTTTGTTTATTCGTAATGACCTTTTAGTGATAAAATGTCTAATATTTCAATTGTATTTTCTTCTGTAACTTTATAAATGATGCGATGTTCTTGATTTATTCTTCTTGACCATTTTCCAGAAAGTTGGTGCTTCAATTGTTCTGGTTTTCCGATTCCTTCAAAAGGATGAAGTTGAATGTCTTCGATTAAAGCAGTAATTTTATTCATAATTGCTTTATTGCCAGATTTCTTCCAATACTCTCTGTCCTTTTGCGCTTTTTCAGAATAAATTACTTCCACAAATCTTCTAATTTGATTTTTATTCCTTTCCCGTCTTTTAAGCTTTGTTCTGCCTCTAAAATTTCTTTTACAAACGCTGGATTATAAGGCTTTTCGACTTCTTGAACGATTTCAAAACCCAATGATTTTGCCAATGATTTCAACACTGGAAAATCTTTTTTCTTAACGTTTTTTAAAATGAGTTCCATAATAGTGTAATTTAATTGTTCCTTCAAATTTACAAAAAATCAGCCTACGCTTCCTTCCAAACTTATCTCCAACAATTTCTGTGCTTCAACGGCAAATTCCATTGGTAATTTATTCAAAACATCTTTACTAAAACCATTTACGATTAGAGCGATGGCTTTTTCGGTTGGGATTCCACGTTGGTTGCAATAGAAAACTTGGTCTTCGCCAATTTTACTCGTTGTGGCTTCATGTTCTATTTTGGCCGATGGATTTTTGCTTTCGATGTAAGGAAAAGTATTGGCGCTGCAATTATTTCCCATTAATAAGGAATCACATTGCGAAAAGTTCCTTGCATTATCAGCATTCGGCCCCACTTTTACCAATCCTCTGTAACTATTATGTGATTTTCCAGCAGAAATTCCTTTGGATATAATCGTTGATTTTGTGTTTTTCCCAAGGTGAATCATCTTGGTTCCTGTATCGGCTTGTTGGAAATTATTGGTTACGGCAATCGAATAAAATTCGCCCACCGAATTGTCACCTTTCAAGATACAAGAAGGATATTTCCAAGTAACGGCAGAACCAGTTTCGACTTGTGTCCAAGAAATTTTTGCGTTTTTCTCGCATAAACCTCTTTTGGTTACAAAATTGAAAACGCCCCCTTTTCCTTCCTTGTTTCCCGGATACCAGTTTTGAACGGTCGAATATTTTATTTCGGCACCGTCTAAAGCAATCAGTTCAACAACCGCTGCGTGCAATTGGTTTTCATCACGACTTGGTGCAGTACAACCCTCAAGATAACTCACATAACTGTCTTCGTCGGCAATTATGAGCGTGCGTTCAAACTGGCCGGTATTCATGGCATTGATGCGGAAATAAGTGGAAAGTTCCATCGGGCAGCGAACGCCTTTGGGAATATATACAAACGAACCATCGGAGAAAACCGCGCAGTTCAGTGTTGCATAAAAATTATCGGTATAGGGAACCACCGAGCTCATGTATTTCTGCACCAAATCAGGGTGATGTTCCACTGCTTCGCTGAAGGAGCAGAAAATAATGCCCAGCTCAGCCAGATTTTCCTTCAAGGTAGTTTTTACCGACACACTGTCCATTACCGCATCCACAGCTATCCCTG
>CAILTC010000532.1 GCA_903837025.1 uncultured Bacteroidota bacterium
ACAAAATCTCTTGCGCCTTCTGGAGTTGACTTGATTAAATAAGGAGTTTCTACTTCGCAAAAATCTAAATCCGAAAGGTATTTACGTACTTCCATAGCCACTTTATGACGAAAAAGCAAGTTGTTTTTTACCGGATTACGACGAATGTCAAGGTAACGGTATTTCATTCGGATATCTTCACCACCATCCGTTTCATCTTCGATTGTGAAGGGTGGAGTCAAAGCAGCATTCAATATTTTCATTTCGGTAACCAAAATTTCGATATCACCAGTAACCATATTTGGATTCTTGGCTTCCCGCTCAATAACAGTTCCTTTGGCTTGAATCACGAATTCACGACCGAGGGTTTTTGCTAGTTCGAAAACTTCTTTATTGGAACGACTTTCGTCGAAAATTAATTGGGTAACTCCATAACGATCGCGTAAATCGACCCAATTCATAAAACCTTTATCGCGCGATTTTTGAACCCAGCCCGCAAGCGTAACTTCGGAATTGATATGTGAGGCGTTTAATTCGCCACAGTTATGACTTCTATACATTGATTTATTTTTTAGACTGCAAATTTAGGACTAATTATGAATATATGAATTATGAATTTTGAAAGATTGAAAAAACGTGTAATTCGGACATAAATTTATCTCGAAATTGTTTTTTTAAATAAAATTAATTGCCTAAATTTACTTCATACAGAAGACGCTTTTACGATCAGAAAATTAGAAAATCGATTTTAAATAATCATCTATTCTGGGTGTTAAATCAATACTGAAGTGTCTATAAAAAATTCGGCTGTTACAAATTTTTGTAGCAGCCGATTTTGATTTTTAGAATAGCTAGTTTTGGTTGTAATCAAAAATCCCATCCCATATTTCATCTATTTTAATGAGTGCTTTGTCTACAGGAATAACTTCCCATTTTCCATTCGTTTCTTTGCCAAGACCAATGCTTTCTAATTTTAACAAAGCATCTTTAACATCAAAATCTAGATCTGTATTCAAATAGGTGAGAAACCAAGATTCAATTTGGTTGTCGAGTTCTTCGGCCGTTAATGGATTTTTGCTTCTATTTAAAAAAGAGTAAGCCAAAATCGTTTCTTTAAGCACTTCTTCTTCCGAGGAGTTTAATAACGAATAAAAGGCGCCGCTATTATTGCCTAGATTTTTAAAATATAGACTATCCGAAAGCATTTTCGAATATTTTATCTTCTTATTTACAAAGTTATTGTATTGACGAAATAAGTAAGCTGCCAAAATTCCTAAGGCAATCAAGCCTTGATCTAAGGAGTTTTTGCCATTTAACAAATCAATCGATTCTCCAGATTTGTAGGCTGTATTCATTTTTAGTAATGCCGGAATTACTTTAGTGCTCAATAACGAAAAGGTTCCTACAATGCCCGGAATCCAAAACAATAGCTTATCCGTGGTTGACATCCTAGGAATCGCATTTGGAAATACGGTTTCGAGATCGTTTTTTGGTACTCGTTTAAAGACTTTTAAAACAATGCATCCAGGATCTATAAGCAGTTTCTCTACATTAATTTTTTTGTCTTTAAAATAATTGGCGTCCTTATAATTAAGGTAAACCATGACGCGATCATAGTATTCGACGGCTATTTCTTTTTTCCAAAAAAAATAGTGTTTGACCGTTTCTTTCGTTTGGTGGTGGCCTTGAACATACAATTCATAATCTTCAAAAAGGGTAAAATCTATGGAAAGATTTAGACCTATCAAATCAGAATTTTTCAAAGCGATTTCTAAGGTTTCTTCATCAACACGCCTGTAATTAGCTCGGTCAAGAACTTCATGAAGTGTTTCTTTAAAACTCAAAAAATCGCTTTTATCGCTAAATTCTTCGCGTTCTTTTAGACTTAGATCAGGATTAAATGCGGCAAAATTTTGTTTTAAATTACGGATGAGATTAAAGGCTTCGTAGTGAAAATAATGCTCAATGATATCGAATAACTTCTTGAATTCCTCGACTTTTTTAGGATCTTCGGAGAAGGCTGCTAGTTGTTGTTCGAGTATGAATTCCTTGTCATAAGGAATATAATGTTCTCGTTTCATAATGAATTCGGGGTCTTTAATTTTATAGGGGATGGACTAAAGAAAATTTCAATGGCGAAGGTACAAAAAACCACCCAAAATCAAATCTTGGGTGGTTTTAATTAAAGTTTATTTCTTGTTCTCGATTATGGGCACGGTTTGCAAAACCGCGCTATCGATCACGAGGGGATTTGTTTATATCCGAGTGATCGGGTTTATAAATACAATTCCTTCAAATTATTTTCATATTTACCTCCTGCATCTATTTTGGTAATCTCTTCGACAGATAACATCAATTTTTTTCTGTCTAGCGCAGTGTATGTTCCAAATTCTTTAATGATAATTATTTCATCATCTAGTTCTTCAACTTCACCGATAATACTCATTCCGGCATCAATATTTTGAATGTAAAGATTTACATAACCAAATCTATTCTGAATAGATTTCAAAGCATTCTGAATTGTATCTATTTTTAAGTTTTCTAGATTTTCAAGTCGTTTTTCTTTTACAGCAAATTTTGCAGTTGTATTAATATCATTTCCTTCCCATTTTATTCTTGTAATATTTTCTATTTTGATAATAGAAATTCCATCTGCTTCACCAATATCAGAAAATTGTTCTAATAGTAATAAATTTTCATTAAAACTTACAATGAAACCATATCGAGATTCCTCAAAATGATCAGTATAAATGTCTATAAATGTTTTTTCAAGTTGTAGTTTTTCGAGATATTTTACTTGTAGTTTCATAGATTTACGATCAAATTGCTCATATATGCGAAACAAACTTTCGCCTATGCACCCAATTAGGAGTAGATTGGCGAAGGTTTATTTCACTTTATTTCCTTTCAAATATACTTATTTCTTTCCCACAAAAATCAAAAAACCACCCAAAATCAAGTCTTGGGTGGTTTTTATAATTTAAGCTTTTATGAAAATCTAGCTTTCGATTGCTCTTGCAGCTCTAGCGTTTCTTCTATCGCGCAACCAGTATTTGGTTCTTTTTACTAAATAGAACATTACCGGTACCATAACCAAGGTTAAAACCGTGGCATAAGTCAGTCCGAAGATAATCGTCCAAGCTAATGGTCCCCAGAAAACTACGTTGTCTCCACCCATGAAAAAGTGCGGATTCAAGTCGGTTATTAAAGACAAGAAGTCAAAGTTCAATCCGATTGCCAATGGAATTAATCCCAATACAGCCGTTAATGCCGTTAATAAAACCGGACGCAAACGCGATTTCCCGGATTCTATAATCACTTCTTTTATTTCTTTCAATGATAAATCGTCGTGACTTTCTACTTTTTTGTCAATTACCTTTTTGTCTAAAAGGAGTACGAAGAAATCCATTAATACGATTCCGTTTTTCACCACAACTCCCGAAAGTGCAATGATTCCCATCATGGTCATCAATACCACAAAATCCATTTGGGCAATTACATAACC
>CAILTC010000533.1 GCA_903837025.1 uncultured Bacteroidota bacterium
GCATCTTTCATAGCAATCTTAGGTACATTTTCTAAAACTTGGTTACAACGGAAGATTCCTTCATAATACGTTTCGAAAGCCCAACCATAAATTGCATTATCAGTAGGGTTAGAGTTAAAACGACCTACATTGTACATAGAACCCCAAGGGCTATAACTGTGAGTTCCGTCATCTTTAAGGTCAAGCAATAAAGGGGTACTTCTCATGTAGGTTCCGTCAGTTAATAAACTACCATAAGCGGCATTTATTCCTGCGAGAGCATCTGCATCTGTTTTCCAAAATGAAGCTGTTGTAGCAACATTTGGATCTGCTTGAACTAAGTCAGCATTATTTACACAACTCGTTAACACAAAGGATAGTGAAAAGAAAATTGTTAGATAATTAAATATTTTATATTTCATTTTTATTATTTTTATATGTTTTTATCTATTTTAAAAATCTACTTCTACACCCAAAGAATAGGTTCTAGGATTAGGGAATGAACCCATTTCGTATCCTCTAGAAAATAATCCGTCGCTTTGAAAATCTGGATCATATCCTTTGTATTTGGTAATGGTTAATAAATTTTGACCATTAGCATATACTTTTGCTCTTTGAAGATATTTGTTTCCTTTTAGAGGAATATTATATCCTATTTGTAGACTTTGAAGTTTAATAAAATCACCACTTTCTATGAATCGGTTAGAGTCTCTACCATTAGCATTCGGGTCGCCAATAATTGGGCGAGGAACATTAGTATTTGTATTTGTAGGAGTCCAATAATTAAGCTCGTCAGTACTTGCGTTGCTATATTGCCCACCCATTAAGTTGCGGTAAGAAGCATCAAAAACTTTATTTCCACCGCTTCCTTGCCAGAACATTGAAAATTCGAAATTTTTGTAGCTACTGCTAAAGTTAATACCGTAACTATATTTAGGAATTGTAACTCCTTGATAGGTTCTGTCGCTATCATTGATAACACCATCTCCGTTAACATCTTTAAATTTCACATCTCCAGGAGCAGCTCCTGTTTGAGTTGGTGAAGCAGCAACATCTGCTTGATTTTTGAAAATACCAATTGCTTGCCATCCATAAAGTTCACCAATAGATCTTCCTACTTCAGTTTTTGAAGCAGCGCCATAAATAGGTAAGTTATTTGCGCCAATTTGTAATACTTTATTTTTTAAAGTACCTAAATTTGCCGAAATATTATATTTAAAAGGGTGGTCACTATTGCTATAACTTACAGCAAATTCGAATCCTCTGTTTTCTACTGCCGCCGCATTAGTAACAATACTTGCAGGGAAAGATCCTGTTGATAAAGGTAGTGGAACTGCAGCTAAAAGATCCGTAGATTTTTTGATGAAGTATTCTCCTGTAAATTGCAATTTGTTTTTTAGCATTCCTAATTCTAATGCTACGTTAGTAGTGGTAGTAGTTTCCCATTTTACGTTAGGATCTCTTAAGGTAACTGTTGTAGTACCAGGAGCTAATGAATTACCGAAGGCATAACTAGAGAAAGGATTAATTGTAGAACCATAACCATAAACACCGATTGTGTTATTTCCTAACTTACCATAACCAGCTCTTAATTTTGCTGCGTTGATCCATTCAGGAAGTTTTATGAATTTCTCGTTGCTTAATTTCCAAGCACCAGAGAAAGAATAAAAATTACCTGTGTTGTTTGCTGGAGCGAAAAGAGAAGATTTATCTTGTCTGAAGTTTGCATTTACTAAATAACGATCATCATAACCATAATCAAATCTACTTAAATAAGAAATGCCAGTTACAGTATTTTGATACTCACTGCCTGAAATATTAGTGGCATATTGTAATTCACTAATTTGTCCAGGAGTATATCCTACACCTCTTGAAATGTGGTTGTAATATTCATTTTTTTCTTGAACCCATCCTGCTAATACATTGAATTTATGTTTGCTTACAGTAAGATCGTAAGTAAGTAAGTTATCAAGAATTGTTCTTGTTTGACTACCAGTTGTTAGGTCTAAAGCAGCTTCATCATTGGTAGTTATGTAATACCAACCTAAATCACTTGGTGGGTTAAAAAGTCTAGTTTTCCAATCTAATCTATCATAGCTAGCATTGATTTTATATTTCAATCCTTTAACAATTTCTAGTTCTCCCCAAATGTTACCAATAAAACGGTTTCTTCTATTGGTGTTTTGCATTAAGTGGTTAAACCCAATTACATTTAAAGTGATAGCTCTTTGTGTTAAATTATCAGCACCACCATATCCGCCTAAACGGTTAGGATCATAAACAGGCATTGTAGGTATTGCTAATAAAAGCTCACTTACAGCAGATTGTCCGGGTAAATATTCATTAAAGTTCTCTTTATCAGATTGAGTATAACCTATTTTAGAACCATATTTGAATTTTCCTTTTTTACCATTTATATTTAATGTAGTAGACAATCTTTTATAATCTTGTGGTGTATTTAAATAACTACTGTTTTTGAAGTAATCAATGTTTAAACTATATCCAAGATTTTCTGCTCCACCACTAAATGTCAAATCTTGATTTTCAACAGTACCGGTTCTATATGCTTCGTTTTGCCAATTCGTATCTACATTTTTAATATATAGCGGATTAGTTGGGTCATTACCCGGAGCTATAGATAAACCTGCATTTGCTTCGGCAGCACTTGCTATTTGTTGGTATTGTTTGCTATTTGTCAATGACCATAATTTAGGTACATTTTGAAAACCAAATGAAGATTTGTATTTCACTTCGGTTAAACCAGCTTTTCCTTTTTTAGTAGTAATAATGACAACACCATTTGCACCACGAACACCGTAGATAGCAGCAGAAGTTGCATCTTTTAATACCTGAATAGTTTCAACTTCACCAGTGGCAAAATCATATGGACTGTCAACAATCATTCCGTCAATAACAAACAGAGGATTGTTGTTATTAAAAGAAGTTATACCTCTAATTTTAATATTTACAAAACCCCCAGGTTCTCCTGATGATTGTACGGTTACACCTGGAACTTGACCTTGAAGCATTTTTCCAATATCATAAGTAATGGTTTTTTTAGCTTCCTTAACATCTACAACACTAACCGCACCTGTTAAGTCGGATTTCTTTTTCGTTCCGTAACCTACAACTACAACTTCTTCAAGAGTTGAAAGGTTTTCTTTTAAGTCAACATTAATTTGTTTTTGGTTTCCAACTTTAATTTCTTGATTCAAATATCCTATATAAGAAAATATAAGAACGTCTTTAGAACTAGCTGCAATCGAATAACTTCCGTCAATTCCTGTAGTAATTCCTGTTTTACTTCCTTTTACCGAAACATTTACTCCAGGCAAAGGCATTGCGTCTTTTACTGACGTTACAATTCCTTTTATAATTTTACTTTGCGCCGAAAGATTATAAGAAGAAAATAGCATCACTACTAATGCTAAAACCCATCCATTTCTTGGCAATAAAAAATTACAATAATAA
>CAILTC010000534.1 GCA_903837025.1 uncultured Bacteroidota bacterium
AAACCACCACGTTTATTCACCGCAATAGTAGGTTGTTCCAACACCGAAGTTTTAGCATCTGGATATCTTTTGGTCCATTTGGTTAACTTATCAGCAATTTCTTTCTGGGTTCTTTTTCTTTCGCTAGGATCGGATAATGCAATTCGAACACGTCCACTATTGGTTGCCGAGGCATTAAAACCGGGGGCAGTTATCACCAAACTTACTTTTTTCTCTGGAATAGAATCATCGATTAATCTAGATATTTCCTGCATAAATCGATCGGTATATTCATACGAAGAACCTTCGGCAGTTGTGATACCCATCGTTAATCCACTTCGGTCATCATAAGGAGCGGTCTCTTTTTTGATGATCGAAAAGAACAAATAGATTATTCCAAAACAAGCAATTAATATAGGGAAACTCAACCATTTTCTCTTCATAAAACGGGCTAAAGCATTGGCATAACCTGTATTTAGTTTTTGGAAATAAGGTTCGGTAGCAATATAAAATTTAGATTTTTTTTGTTCGCCGCCTTTCATCAAATAGGCATTCAACATTGGTGTTAAAGTCAGTGAAACAAAGGCCGAAATTAATACAGCTGCGCCAATGACAACTCCAAATTCCCTAAACAATCGCCCAACAAATCCTTCGAGGAAAATTACAGGTAAGAAAACTGCGGCCAAGGTTATCGAAATCGAAATTACAGCAAAGAATATTTCGTTCGACCCTTTTATAGCAGCTTCAATAGGAGACATTCCAGCTTCTACTTTTTTGAAAATATTTTCGGTAACCACAATTCCATCATCAACAACTAATCCAGTTGCAAGAACAATGGCTAATAAGGTTAGTACATTTATCGAAAATCCAAATAACCACATGATAAAGAAAGTAGCAATCAATGAAACAGGAATATCGATTAATGGTCTAAAGGCGATGGCCCAATCCCTGAAAAATAAATAGATAATTAAAATCACCAGAATAATAGAAATCCCTAATGTTTCTGCTACTTCAAGTACTGATTTTTTTACAAAAAGGGTATTGTCAATAACAACATTAAGTTTGATATCCTTGGGTAATTCTTTTTTTAATATTTCATATTTTTTATAAAATTCCTTAGATATATCCAAATAATTAGACCCTGGAAGCGGTACAATTGCAACACCTACTAGCGGTAATCCGGATTGGCTCATTTTAGTTTCAACCACTTCTGGGCCAAGAACTGCTGAACCAATATCACTAAAACGAACTGTTTTATCTCCGTCGGTTTTTATGATAATAGCATTGAATTCTTCGGCTTTCGAAAGATTTCCAACTGTTTTTACGGTAAGTTCTGTGTTATTTCCTGTCAATTTTCCGGATGGCAATTCTATGTTTTGCTGGTTTAAGGCTACTTTTACATCCGAAATGGTACAACCATAAGAAGTAAGTTTTATGGGATCGATCCATAGACGCATCGCATATTTTTTCTGACCCCAAATTTGAATGCCACTTACACCAGGAATAGTTTCTAATCGTTGACCGATAACATTTTCGGCATAATCGCTCAATTCTAAATCACTACGAATATCACTTTGCACCGTCATCGAAATAATAGCATCAGCATTGGCATCAGCCTTAGAAACAACTGGTGGCGCATCAATATCTGTAGGCAAGGTTGCTGCTGCCAAAGCTACTTTATCACGGACATCGTTCGCTGCAGTTTCTAAGTCTTTATTCAAATTGAACTCAACAGTAATTGTGCTGGTTCCTTGAACGCTTGAAGAAGTTATGTTTTTAATCCCATCAATCGAATTGATTGCTTTTTCGAGAGGCTCCGTAATTTGAGATTCAATAATATCGGAGCTAGCTCCAGCATAATTGGTACGAATTGAAATTTGCGCTGGATCGATCGAAGGAAATTCCCTTACACCAAGAAAATTATAGCCTATAAGCCCGAATAAAATGATCGTCAAATTGAGAACGATGGTTAGTACAGGTCTTTTTATGCTTATGGTAGATAAACTCATTGAGATTTAAGATTTTAGATTGCTTATTTTAGATTTTAGATTTGCTGCTAACTGACACCTGAAATCTGCTCACTATTTCACTTTTACTTTTACGGGAGCATCTGTTTTTAATGACATTACCCCAGAGGTTATCAGTGTATCACCCGTTTTTAAACCCGAAAGCACTAAAATAGAAGCATCGGTTCTAGTGGCTGTTTCCACCATTACTTCTTTTGCTTTTCCTTTGAAGGAGATAAATACTTTTTTTCCGTTTTGTACCGGAACGATGGCTTCAGTTGGAACTACAATTGCATCTTTTATTACATCCAAAGGCAACTCAACATTGGCGAAAGTACCAGGCAATAATTTTCCAGTTTTGTTTTCGGCAATGGCACGAACTTGTAAGGTTCTTGTGGCTACTTGTACTTCGGGCTCAATTGCATATACTTTGGCTTCATATTTATCGGTAGAACCAGCTACCGTAAAACCTATAGTGGAATTCACTTTAACTTGACTCGCATATTTTTCCGGAATGGAGAAAGTGATTTTTAATTTTCCAATGTTGACTAATTTGGCTACCAAAATACTTGGAGTAATATAAGTTCCTGGCGAAATAGAACGCAATCCTATTTTTCCAGAAAACGGTGCACGAACCGAAGTTTTTGCAATTTGAGCTTTTATCAATTGGCTTTGTGCTTGAGCAGATTTAAAATCAGCTCTTGCAATATCAAATTCTTCTTGACTAATGGCTTCTTTTTGAAGTAAAAGTTTGGCTCTTCTTTCGTTTTCCGATGCCAAATTTTCTTTGGTGGTAGCTTGTCCTAATTGTGCTCTTAATTCTAAATCATTGACTTTAAATAGCACTTGTCCTTTAGTTACAGTAGCTCCTTCATTAAAATGAATTTCTTCGACAATTCCAGAAACTTCAGAACGAATTTCTACCTGTTCATTGGCTTCTATTGATCCTGAAAGCGAAA
>CAILTC010000535.1 GCA_903837025.1 uncultured Bacteroidota bacterium
ACACTCTTTCCCTACACGACGCTCTTCCGATCTATAACCGTTTTTTAATTGTATTTTTTTAATTCTCATTGTCGATTTGTTAGATTTAGTTTTGTCTAGTAGGGTTGCCGCTAACGGCTCCCGCTTTGCGGGGTTTTCGAGAGAGCTTGCTCTCGAAGAAAATCTAGCAAAGCGGGTGATGGGAGAACGTCGTGCGAAAGCAACGATGGTTTCACAGCACCTGCGTAGCGGGAGCCGATGGGAAAAATCGTCCCGAAGGGCGATTTTTCCCATCGTCAGACTGTGAAAAAACTTTCACAATCCTACGACCAAATATACAAAAATACTTGTAAGAAAAATAAAGTTTTTGTATATTTAGTGATGCAACACATCCAAGGAATTTCCCGTCACCAGCTGCAAGTAGTCAGCTTAGAAGACAGCATCTGCCAAGACAATCCAGTTCGATTTATTGATGCTTTTGTTCATAGTATCCACCTAGAGCGAATAGGATTTAGGGAGCGAGTTTTAAAAACCGAAGGTCGTCCCAGCTTTGATACCAAAGTTTTTCTAAAAATCTATTTATATGGCTATTTAAACGGCATTCGCAGTTCTCGCAAACTTGAAAAAGAATGTTTTCGCAACTTGGAGATGCAATGGCTACTAGAAGCAATTCGCCCCAATTACCACAGCATAGCCGACTTTAGAAAACACAATTCCAAAGCACTCCAACAACTCTTCAAACTGTTTGTATCCTTTTTGAAAGATGCCGACTTAATTGCTGGCGACACCATCGCTATTGACGGCACCAAATCTAGAGCGCACAATAGCAAAAAATCGAATTTCAACCAAAAGAAAATCGATAAACACAAAGAATATATCGAAGCCAAAACCCAAGAATATCTAAGCGCATTAGACCAAAACGACACTCAAGAGAACAGCACAACGATAACCAACATCCAACAAAAAATAGCTCGACTACAACAAAACAAAATCAAATACGAACTTCTAGAAGAACAACTCAAAGCTAGTGGCGCCCCCCAAGTAAGCACCACCGATGTGGATGCCAGAGCCTTGTTGGTTCAAGGTCAAGTGGTGGAAGTATCGTATAATATCCAAGCTGCAGTAGATGACAAATACAATTTAGTAGTAGCCACACACACCATCAATCGAAACGATAAAAATGCGCTATCAGCCATTGCCATAGAAGCCAAAGAGAATTTAGCAATAGAAACTTACACGGCTTTGGTAGACAAAGGCTACCATAACGGAAGAGAAATAGAAGCCTGTAAACAAGCCAACATCACCACCATTGTGGCGCATCCCGATCAAGGTAAGAGCAACGAAAACGGCACCCAACCCGAGTATTTTGTGTCTAAATTTACCTATAACAAAGAGAATAATACCTACACTTGTCCACAAGGACAAATCCTGACTACCACAGGGAGCTGGCACAAGAAAACAGGACGCACCGAAGAGAGTGGGTATCAATTCCAAAAGTACCGCACACCAGCCTGTAAAACCTGTCCTGTAAAAGACTTATGTACCAGTAGAAAAGGCGGACGAGAGATAGACCGTAGCCAGTATGCCGATGCTGTCGAGGAAAACCATCAGCGTTACAAAGACAACCCACAACGCTACCGCAAACGGCAAGAGATCAACGAACATATCTTTGGGACAATCAAGCGAAAATGGGGATACAATTACACCGATTTGATAGGTTTAGAAAAAGTAAACGGAGACCACAGCTTGATTATGTTGGTTTATAACATCAAACGTAGCATCAATATCCTCGGAGTTCCCGAGCTGATTGCCAAACTCCACAAATGGAACTCGCCCTACAAAGCAAAAGTCTTGTTTTTGCTGAAAATGGAGTATTTAAAGGGTTTATCAGCCTTCATTTTTGGACAAACCAAATTAGCGACCTAAAAAAACAGCCTACTTAAAAGGCTTTATTTGGATTGTAGCAATAGGAAAATATGAAGATTTTTATATAAAATAGAGGTTTTTTCACAGCCTGACGTTTCGCAGCTACAAGAAGTTGCGTACTTCGTAACCGATTATCTTCCGCTAAAGTAGAAATTTCTAGCGAAACGTAAACGTGATTTTACTGCAAATTTCGCAATCTTGCAAAACGACTGTTGTAGGATGCCCTTTTTTCTACTGCAACTCATTTTTAAACAGTTAATTTGGTCTCTTTTTATATAATGCTAACTTTAGTATGTTGTCAAGCGTTTTTAATACTCATAGTTTTGCATACTTTAATTAGCAATGAAAGGAAAATCTAAAATATTAATAAATTTTGGTGATAAGGTTAGAGAAGTCAGAACTAAAAAAGGACTTTCTCAAGAACAACTTGCTCATTTAGCAGATGTTCACAGGACTTATATCGGAATGATTGAAAGAGCTGAAAAGAATATAACCCTTATTAATATTGAAAAAATTGCTAATGCTCTTGGAGTTAATATAAATGAGTTAATCAAATGACAGCAGAAAAAATAGAAGAATTACGTATTGGATTACAAGAGAGTTTTGATTTATTAGTTGATAAAATTAGTACAATTCAAATAGGCACTAAAGAACAATTTCCTTTTGGATGGAGAAAAGCGGCTAAAGGAAGAACCGTTTGGAGAATTTTAGAAGAATTAATTACTCAAAATTTAGAGCAGTATCATACAGAATTTAAGCTGCAAAGCATCGTCCCTTCTGAATCCGAAGTGTCAGTTTATGATTTTGAATGCAAAATAGAAGGAAATGATACTCCTATATTTATAAATATCAAATCAGCAGTTCTTGGCGGAAGAAAAAATAAAGATGATATATCAAAAGCTGTAGGATTAGAAGAGTTTTATACTGCTGATATTACAAAAACTTTTTTCATTGGAACTTTTTTTATAAAATTTAATGATGATATGACAATTGAAATTGACCACGCAACAGTATTTCCTTTGGCTTGGATTAAAGACATTTATGTGAATCCAAGTAATAATGGTAACTTACAATCTGCTTATTATAAAGATATTAATGATGCTGTTAAAAGATCAAATTCAGAATTTCATTCATTATTTATAAATGCTTTAGGATATGGGCAAAGCAAAAAGAATGCAAAACCAGGAGATATTATTAGAGAGCCAGACGGGAAATATTTTAAAAAAGTAAACAACAGATGGAAAGAAGTTGATGAAACTGGCGAAGAATCTTAATATTAAACTCTTTTTGATAAATTTGAAGCAAAATCTTCAATCTTATTAATTATATCTTTGTCCAAATTTAGATTTGTATAAATAATTAAATTTATTTCTTTAATAGCTTCGTCAATATTTGAGTTCGAATTAATAACTTCTTTTGAAATTAAAGATAATTGTCTTTTTTCATCAATTGTAAATGGTATAATTGGTAATTGAGAAATATAACCTGATGTAACCATATTTGACCGAATAAGTATTCCTCTTACCAAGTAAGTAATTAAGTGGCTGTTCAAATATGACAACATCCAAAAAAGGTCTTCTTCAGCAGTAAATATATTTGGATTTACTCCAAATGTTGAGTTTTCTGGTAAATAACAAGCACTAAAAGTTAAACCCATTGAAGAGCAAGTAATACCTTGTTTAAAAACAAATTGCTTATTTCTAACCATAAAATCTTTAACGACTAAAGATTCCTCCATAAAGTGATTAATTAGATAAGCATCTTCTACAGTTTTAAATTTTCTGGAGCCAGGGTTTTTATAAAAAGGGATTTCAAAGCCTTTTTTTCGTTCTTTAGATAAGTATTTTTTATCATTCCCTGTAGATATTCCAGTAATACAATTAAAAAGTTGTCCTAACCTTGGATTTTTAAATAGTGCTAAAATATCTGTATCAATATCAATTATAAATTGATTTGCAGTTTTTTGTTTGCTTAAAACTATGTTATCTAAGTCAGTTGTAATAAATTGTCGTTTTTCAAGGATATCTTTTAAATGATTTGAATTTTTAGGTCTATTAACTATTTGAATTTTATCTTGAAATTTTGTGCCTTTTTGTAAAATCAAAATGCAAGTTCTTACATCGGCTTTTTGAGACCAAAACAAATCATTAGGACATAATATTAATTGATGAATTGAACATTCGTCAAGTATTTGTTGCCTTAATCCAGAGTGCATAGTAGAAGTTAAAAACGAATCTGAAATAATCACTCCAATTAAAGCACCTTCTTTTGCACAATCTATAATTGCAGATAAGAACATAGAATACATATTATGTACCCCAACTTTTGGAAAAATGTTTTTTAGTTCATTTTTATTGTTTTTTATATAGTCTATTTCGTGACAATTATACGGAGGATTTGCAATATAATAATCGTATTCTAAATCTATACGGCTTTCAAAAAATAATAATTTTTTTTTGGTCTTTGTAATATTCTATGAAATCTTGTTTTTTAAAATTTGAATATTGGATATTACCGTGTTCTATAATATCAAAACTATCAATATCTTTACCGTGAATGAAAAAAGTTTTAAGTAATTCTTCATCGCCGACAGCTGGGTCAAGAACTTTTCTTCCAAATGGGTTTAATCCTAATAATTCAGAGCTTAAATATTCGGATATAAAATTAGGCGTAGAATAATACCCAGAGTCTCTTTTATCAATTCCGTTAGAATTTATTAGTATTTTTTCAAATCGCCCCATTTTGTTTCGCTAATTATAGTATGCAAACTTACGTATTAATTTTCTAAATAGCAAGTGTTAAATTTTAGGTTTTTTCAACGTTCCGTGTAGCTCAAGGGTTTCCTACAACTCGTATATAGGTCTGACGTTGTCAGACTTATCACCCCTAAATTGGGTCGCTTTGTCTGACAAACGTCATC
>CAILTC010000536.1 GCA_903837025.1 uncultured Bacteroidota bacterium
GCTTTTATGGATTGGGGAATGGAAAAAGATATTCTTGTTCCGTTCAAAGAGCAAGCACGCCCGATGGAAAAAGGAAAACGCTATTTGGTTTACCTTTATATGGATGAAAAAACTAAACGTTTGGTGGCTTCCAGCAAAACGAATCAGTTTTTGAAAAATGATCATCTTACCGTTGAAAAAGGCGAAGAAGTAGATTTAATCGTATCGCACATCACCGAATTAGGGATTAATGTTATCATCAACGAACAACACAAAGGTTTGATGTATAAAGATGAGGTTTATGATGATGCGATTCGAACCGGCGATAGAATGCGGGGGTATATCAAAACGATTCGTCCCGATAATAAAATAGATGTAGCGCTTCAAATACAAGGGTATCAAAGTATTGAGCCTAATGCAGATAAGATTCTGGATGAATTGAGAGCAAGCCGTGGTTTCTTGCGTCTAACGGATAATTCGCATCCGGAAGACATTAAAACAGTTTTGAAAATGAGCAAGAAAACCTTCAAGAAAGCAATTGGTGCTTTGTATAAAGAAAAATTAATCGAGATTAAAGAAGACGGAATTTATTTGGTTAAAGAATAAGTAAAAAAAGAATGTGATTGTAGTTAAAGTAAAACTTCAAAACTAACTTTGTCATTCCGTAGGAATCTAACTTAAAGTTTTGAGATTCCTAGGGAATGAGAAATTTGTGTTGACTATTTTATGGCAAATTTTTCGGCTATTTTAGATTTAAAATTTATTTGCTATGAAATTTCACAAAAGATTTATTATTGAAAGGAAGGCATAAAGCTTTCCTTTTTTTATGAAATTTAAAATAAAGCGAATTACTTTTGGCTTAGCCCAAATAGAATAGTAAAATGTGTAAAAAATGATTTATTTTTACGCTAAATTTAATTAAAAATAGAATCGAATGGATTGGATAACCGTCAAAGAATACGAAGATATCACCTATAAAAAATGCAATGGTGTAGCCAGAATCGCCTTTAATAGACCCAATGTACGGAACGCTTTTCGCCCGAAAACAACGTCGGAATTGTATCAGGCTTTTTATGATGCCCAAGAAGACACTTCGATTGGGGTTGTTTTACTTTCTGCCGAAGGACCTTCCAGCAAGGACGGAATTTATTCTTTTTGTAGCGGTGGCGATCAAAATGCGCGTGGCCATCAAGGATATGTAGGCGAAGACGGTCAACATCGTTTGAATATTCTCGAAGTACAACGCCTTATTCGTTTTATGCCAAAAGTTGTTATTGCCGTAGTTCCCGGTTGGGCTGTTGGTGGCGGACACAGTTTGCATGTGGTTTGCGATTTGACTTTGGCAAGCAAAGAACATGCTATTTTCAAACAAACCGATGCTGATGTTACCAGTTTTGACGGCGGCTATGGTTCGGCTTATTTAGCTAAAATGGTAGGACAGAAAAAAGCAAGAGAAATTTTCTTCTTGGGTCGAAATTATTCCGCTCAAGACGCCATGGATATGGGAATGGTCAATGCTGTAATTCCGCATGCGGAGTTAGAAGATACCGCTTTTGAATGGGCACAGGAAATTTTGCAAAAATCACCAACCTCCATCAAAATGCTGAAATTTGCCATGAATCTTACCGATGACGGTATGGTAGGACAACAAGTTTTTGCTGGTGAAGCCACCCGATTAGCCTATATGACCGAAGAAGCAAAAGAAGGTAGAAATGCCTTTCTTGAAAAAAGAAAACCAAATTTCGAAAAAAAATGGCTGCCATAAAAAATGATTTAACGTTTAATGTCTAAAGTTATTTAGCATTAAACGTTAAATTTTTTTAACCTTAAACTTTAAACAAAAAAAATGAAACATTGGATTCAAGCCGCACGATTAAGAACCTTACCCTTATCGGTTTCGGGAATAATTGTCGGAAGTATGTACGCCCTTAGACCGACTGATAATATCGATACTCCAACGGATGTTTTTAGTTGGACTATTTTTGGTTTTGCAATTCTGACAACATTAGGATTGCAAGTTTTATCCAATTTTGCCAATGATTACGGCGATGGAATGAAAGGAACTGATAATGAAGATCGAATAGGTCCAAAGCGTGCCATTCAGAGCGGTGTGATTTCTCCTGCTGCGATGAAACGAGCTCTTTTTATCACTTCGGCTTTGACTTTGATCTCGGCGATGGTGTTAATTTATTTCGCTTTTAAAGATACAAATATTGGCTATTCTTTATTTTATCTCGTATTGGGAATTCTGGCAATTGCTTCGGCGATTCGCTACACGGTGGGTAATACCGCTTATGGTTATAGAGGTTTTGGCGATCTTTTTGTTTTCGTATTTTTCGGATTGGTAAGTACTTTGGGAGTGAATTTTTTATATTCAAAACAAATCGATTTTAACTTGTTTTTACCAGCCTCCGCCATCTGATTTTTGAGTGTTGGCGTTTTGAATCTAAATAATATGCGAGATGAAGCATCGGATAGAAAATCAAATAAAAACACCATCGTAGTTAAAATTGGAGGTGCAAAGGCAAAACAATATCATTACTTCTTGATTGTTTCGGCAATGGTTTTAGTGTTGGTTTTTGCAATTTTGAGTACTTATAGATGGGATCAATATTTGTTTGTGTTGGCTTTCATTCCTTTAACCAAGCATTTAATAACCGTCTATAAAAACCAAGATCCTAAGGCTTTGGACCCCGAATTAAAAAAATTGGCGTTAAGCACTTTCGCACTTTCTATATTGTTAGCATTATGCATGGTTTCGTTGATTCCAGATATTATTGTGAATCTCTTTTTAGGCGGAAGATAAACCAATTTAAACCCTATTAAAATGAAAATAACATTTTACGGTCACGCCTCACTAGGAATTGAAGTTGGTGGAAAGTACATTTTGGTCGATCCTTATATTTCGGCAAATCCCGAGGCTTCCCATATCAACATCAATGAATTAAAAGCAGATTATATTTTATTGACCCACGCTCACAATGATCATATTCTCGATGTAGAGTATATTGCTAGTAGAACTAATGCAATTATCGTTTCTAATTATGAAATTGCTGGACATTTTGGAGCAAAAGGATTAAAATACCATCCCATGAATATCGGCGGAAGCTGGAATTTCGACTTCGGAAAAGTAAAATACGTCAATGCTATTCATTCGAGTTCCTTTGCAGACGGAAGCAATGGTGGAAATCCAGGCGGTTTCGTTATCGAAGGCGAACATAAAAACATCTATATTGCTGGCGACACCGCCCTAACGATGGATATGAAATTAATTCCCTTGCGAACCAAACTCGATTTGGCAATCCTTCCCATCGGTAATAATTTTACGATGGATGTTGAGGACGCCATAATCGCTTCAGATTTTGTCGAATGCGATAAAATACTTGGTGTGCATTACGATACTTTTGGTTATATCGTCGTGAATCATGAAGAAGCCATTCACAAATTTTTCGATAAAGGAAAAGATTTAATGCTGCTAAAAATTGGCGAAAGCATCGAATTGTAATTTTTTTCAGGAGCTATTTCCAGCTATCCGTTACAATCTCCCGAAGAAAAATCGGGAGGATTTTCACTGCTATCTGGGCTAGGGCAATCGAATTCAAAAGAAAATTTTATTATTGTAACTCAATAATCATTAAAATGAATTGTAGAAAATTACTTTTAGTGCTATTCATTAGCATTTCGTTTCAAGCTGTTTTTGCCCAAAAAGACGGTTATTGGGACAAAGAAAGAGCCATAGCAAAAGAAATTATTGTGTCGGCAAGAGGAAGAATAGTTATAAAAACCGAAGATTTCCCAGAAGGAACCACCGAAGTAGTATACAGAATTACACTTCTTGACGAAAACCAACAATTGGCTAATAGTCTGGTTTCGGTATTAAAATCGATTCCAGATCCTACAGGA
>CAILTC010000537.1 GCA_903837025.1 uncultured Bacteroidota bacterium
ACAGAACGGATTCTCCAAGAGCAAACACACAACAAAATGTGCAACCTCAAGGTAACAATCCTCAAACCAGAACGGATTATCCAAGAGCAAACACACAACAAAATGCACAACCTCAAGGCAACAATCCTCAAACCAGAACGGATTATCCAAGAGCAAACACACAACAAAGCGCACAGCAACCAAGCCCTCAAAACAGAACGGCAGCACCCGCACCTTCTGCACCTCAAAAAGCGCAACCTAATAGAACTAATTCTCAAAAGCCACCTGCTTCAAAAACTGAAAACAGACGACAATAAATTCTTTTTAAAACAAAAATTACACGGTTCAATAGACCGTGTTTTTTTTTTGTTTATTAACTAATTAACTATAATAGATATTTAAAAGGTTAGATTTGCAAATAGTTTATATTTAAATAACATGAGTATTTCGCATAAAGACCTACACAGTAAGTTGACATTAGGAGGTTTATTAATTTCGTTAGGAATTATTTATGGTGATATTGGAACGTCACCATTATATGTAATGAAAGCCATAATTGGCAATTATGTAATAAATACAGATATTGTTTTAGGAGGCATTTCATGTGTTTTTTGGACACTTACGCTACAAACTACCATCAAATATGTACTAATAACTTTAAGTGCCGATAACCATGGTGAGGGTGGAATTTTTGCCTTATACGCCTTAGTCAAGAGAACAAAAATTAAGTGGCTAATCGTTCCTGCAATCATAGGGGGGAGTGCACTACTTGCGGATGGAATCATTACCCCTCCCATTTCTGTTTCGTCTGCCGTCGAAGGAATTAGAACTTTTTATCCAGAAATAAATACAGTCCCAATTGTCATTGGAATATTAGTGATACTGTTTACAATTCAGCAATTTGGCTCCAAATTAGTAGGTAAATTTTTTGCGCCAATGATGATTATTTGGTTTGGAATGCTGGGTATTTTAGGTCTTATCCAAATTTCAAAACACATCGAAGTTCTAAAAGCAATAAATCCGTATTACGCTTTTCATTTATTAAATATACATCCTGAAGGTTTTTATGTACTGGGTTTTGTTTTTCTGTGTACTACTGGTGCCGAAGCATTGTATTCGGATATGGGACATTGCGGACGTAAAAATATTAGAATCAGTTGGATTTTTGTAAAAACTACATTAGTTTTAAACTATTTCGGTCAAGGAGCTTTTCTAATACACCATGAAGGTGAAACATTGCAAAGTTTAGGTGGTGCAAACGGCAACCCATTTTACTTAATTATGGCCGATTGGTTTCAACCAATTGGAATCGTCATTGCAACTCTTGCTGCCGTTATAGCTTCTCAAGCTCTTATCAGTGGATCATTTACATTGATAAATGAAGCCATGAGATTAAATTTATGGCCAAAAGTTAGAATTAAATATCCAACCGAAGTAAAAGGACAATTGTACATCCCATCTATAAATTGGTTATTATTACTGGGTTGTATTGGTGTAGTATTACACTTTGAAGAGTCAAGTAATATGGAACATGCTTACGGCTTAGCAATTATACTTTGTATGATTATGACCACCATTTTATTGAATTTTTATTTAATTATGAAAAGAGTAAAATTGTATTTTATCATGCCACTAATTGCTATATATTTAGCCATCGAAATTAGTTTTTTAATAGCCAATCTAAAAAAATTCTCTCATGGTGGTTATGTGACTTTATTGATTGCTTTAGTGCTTATTTTGGTTATGACAATATGGTTTTTGGCTAAGAAAATTAACAAGAGCTATACCAAGATTGTCAAAATTGAAGATTTCAAAAAAGTTATTGTCGAATTAAGTGAAGACTTATCGATCCCAAAATATGCAACGCATTTAGTTTATATGACAAATGCTGGAAGAACAGATGAAATCGAGGAAAAAGTAATCTATTCCATTTTACAAAGAAGACCAAAAAGAGCTGATATATATTGGTTTGTACACGTAAATATAGTAGCAGTTCCTTACAGAACGGATTACAAAGTAACCGAAATTTCAAAAGATGATATCTACCGTGTCGATTTTAATTTAGGTTTTAGAGAACCTACAAAAATCAATTTGATGTTCCGAGAAGTAATCAAAGATATGGTCAAAAATGGTGAAGTCGATATTACTAGTCGATATGAATCATTAAATAAAAACAATATTATAGGGGATTTCAAATTTGTTTTATCCGAAAAATTCTTGTCAAATGATAGCGATATCTTGTGGCACGAAAAATTAATCATGAATACCTATTTCTTCCTTAAAAAATTAAGCCTATCTGAAGAAAGTGCTTTTGGATTAGACAGTAGTTCGGTAAAAATAGAAAAATTTCCAATGGTTTTGCATCCACCAGAAAAATCAACTTTAACTAGAATTACCTAGTATATTTGGAAATAAATTTTCATAAAAACACTGTAATTATAACAGTGTTTTTTTTGCTTAAAATTTAAAATAAACATTCAATCATTTAATAGTACCTTTGCACCTCAATTATTTAAAATGAGATTACACAGAAATTTAGTTTACACCACAATAGATTCATTGAATGCTATTTTTAATGAAGGCGAATATGCCGACAAAGTTGTAGCAAGAGCCTTGA
>CAILTC010000538.1 GCA_903837025.1 uncultured Bacteroidota bacterium
CTATTGATATTATTAGCATGAAAGAATTAACAACACAAAGTGGTAAAATTGAAATTAATCAATTACTACAATATGTTGCTCCTTCCTTTAATGCAAACAAACAATCTGGTTCAGACGGAGCAGATCACGTAGATCCAGCTTCTTTAAGAGGAATGGGACCGGATCAAACTTTGGTTTTAATTAACGGAAAAAGAAGACACCAATCCTCTCTTATTACGCTTTACGGAACTCGTGGTAGAGGAAATACAGGAACCGATTTAAATGCAATTCCAGCTTCGGCAATCAAAAGAATTGAAATTTTGAGAGATGGTGCTGCAGCACAATATGGTTCTGATGCTATTGCAGGTGTTATTAATATTGTATTAAATGACAATGTTGATGAATTAACTGGTGCTATTACTTATGGTGCATTTAATACGGATGCCCCTGGAAATTTCCTTCCTGGAACCGCTAATACTAAAAACTTTAGATTAGACGAAAATGGAAATGGGAATTCTTATGGAAGAAATAAAGTGCTTGATGGTAATACTGTTAAAGTGGGAGCTAATTATGGTGTTGCCCTTGGTAAAGACGGAGGTTTTGTGAATTTCACAACTGAGTTTTTTACCAAAGAAAAAGTACTTCGCCCAGGTTTTGATTTCAGAAAAGGTTTTGGAGAAGCTTCAATGGATAGCTTTAATTTTACTGCCAATATGGAACTTCCTATTTCTGAAAAAACTAAATTTTATGCTTTTGCAGGAAAAAACTATAGAGACACCGATGCATATGCATTTACAAGAAATAGCGGTAATGCTAATGTAGTTGAATCTGTTTATCCTGGAGGATATACTCCTAGAATTACTTCAATCATCAATGATAATAATATGACTGCAGGTATCAAAACTACAACCGATAGCGGTTGGAAAGTGGACATCAGCAATACCTACGGAAAAAACCTTTTTCACTATACTATAAAAGGAACCGAGAATCCTTCTTTATTAGATGCTTCACCAACTTCATTTGATGCTGGTGGACATAGTTTATCTCAAAATGTAACTAATTTTGATTTCTCCAAAAATTATGATACTGTATTAAGCGGAATGAATATCGCTTTTGGAGCAGAATACAGAATTGAAGAATATACTATTTTTGCTGGTCAACAAGGTTCTTATACGACTTATGACACTAACGGAATTCCAATTACAAATCCTACAACACAATCTCCACCAATCGACCCTATAACAGGAGACGCTAGACCAGGAAGTTCCCAAGGTTTCCCAGGATACAGCCCAAATAATGTAGTTGACAAAAACCGTAGCAACCTTTCGCTTTACACTGACGCTGAATTTGATATAACAAAAAGCTTTATGGTAAGTGGAGCGGTTCGTTTTGAAAAATACAGTGATTTTGGCAACACTATCAATGGAAAATTTGCATCAAGACTTAAACTTTCGGATAATATTAACTTAAGAGGGTCTGTTAGTACAGGATTCCGTGCTCCATCATTGGCACAGGTTTATTATGGTTTGCATTTCACGAATATTAATGCAAATGGTGCTACCGAGATTTTACTTTCTCCTAATGATAGCCCTGTAACAAGATCTTTTGGAATTCAAAAACTAAAACAAGAAACTGCTGTTAATGCATCTTTAGGATTAACTTCTACTTTTGACAATTTTACAGCTACTGTAGATGGATACATGATTAAAGTAAAAGACAGAATTGTTTTGACAAGCTATTTTGATGCTTCTAGCAAAGGATTAGGTGTTGATCAAGCACAATTTTTCGCTAATGCAGCCGATACAAAAACCCTAGGTTTAGACCTTGTTTTTGCATGGAAGAAAAGATATGGCAACTCTAATGTCAGCGCAACACTTGTTGGAAACATCAACAATATGACAATTGGAGCAATACATAATGGTGCTTTACCTCAAGACATCTTTTTCGGAGCAAGAGAACAAGCCTTTTTATTAGCTTCGGCTCCAAAAAATAAATTTGGATTAAACCTTAACTATTCACACAAAAAATTCGATACGGGTTTAGCTTTGACTCGTTTCAGCAAAGTAGTTTTAATTGACTATGCTGGTTTAGATAATGTATATACACCTAGAGTAAATACGGATTTAACAGTAGGATACCAATTTACAAAACAATTAAAATTAACAATAGGAAGCAATAACCTATTCAATATTTATCCTACTAAACAAGATGAGTCAGGAAATACGGAAGCTGGTGGTTATTGGGATGCCGTTCAAATGGGATTCAACGGAGCTTACTATTATGCAAGACTTGGATTCAATTTCTAATTCAATCTTCCTATAAATTTCAAAAAGAGCTATCGAAAGATGGCTCTTTTTTTGTTATATCAAATCAAAG
>CAILTC010000539.1 GCA_903837025.1 uncultured Bacteroidota bacterium
GTCTTTTCATATTCAAAATTTATATGTGAATTATGCTGCTTCTGATAAATTTACTTTAACAGCTGGTTTTATGGCTACATTTATTGGTTACGAAGTGATTTCTCCATTAGGAAATTTCAACTACTCAACCTCTTATTTATTTACTAACGGTCCATTTCAAAATGCTGGAATCAAAGGAACTTATGCTTTTTCAAGCAAAGTTAGTTTGATGGTTGGTGCTTTCAATGACAATTGGAATGTATATCAAGCTAATCCTAAATTTGGTTTGAATGCAATTGGTGCTCAATTAACTTTAGTTCCTGTTAAAGAAATCACTGCTTATTTAAACTATTTAGATGGTTCAGTTAGTGGTTCAATAGTAGATTTAACAGCTGCTTATCAAATTACACCTAAATTCAAATTAGGTATTAATGCTGCTGATTATTCAAATACTGGTAAAGTAGGTTATTCAGGTATTGCTTTATACCCATCTTATTCTATCAAAGATAATTTCGCTTTAGGTTTGCGTGCTGAGTCTTTTAACTACAAACAAGGTTCTGGAGATAAATCAGTAAATGCTTTAACGCTTACTGCTAATCTAAAATCAGGTGGATTGACTTTTATTCCTGAGTTAAGAATGGATAACAATTCAAACAAAACAATGTTCGTTGGATCTAATGGATCTGCTACTAAATCAGCATCTCAAGCTTCTTTAGCTTTGGTTTACGGTTTCTAAGAAAACGACACTTTTTAATAGTAAAAGAGTCCCGCAATTTGTGGGACTCTTTTTTTTGCTTTCCTTTTTTGAGATTTAGACGGTATTGTTTTTAGAAGGAATTGTAGTTATAATGTCTATAGTGGAAAGGCTAATTATTGGATATGACTAACTGTTACTAATATAAATTAATACTCATAAACACAACCCGATCGAAGCGAACTGGCGAAACAATTTCACAAATTGACACAAATTTTCTTTTAATTTTAAAAATTTTAAAAATTCGTGGCTAAAAATTTTACAAAGTTTTCGTGTTCAAGAAATTTAATCCGTTAAGCGGACAGTCATATTATCTAAAACATTGGTTCTACACCGAAATGAATGGGTAAAACTAATAGGTGACATTTAATTTGGTTATTTTATTTTAAATAATGTTAGAGAAAAACCCACGCGATTCGTTGTAGAACTCTATTTATTGCTTTTTATAAATGCTATAAATAGTATTTATTGTCTTTGCATCTAATACTGCATTGACATCCGTTTGAATAAAATGCAGTTTAAATGCTGTGATAGCAGCAGGAAGATTTTTGGTATTGTATCCTATAATTCGTAATCCTTGTTCGGCATTAAAATCGGCTGGAGCTTGTTCTAATATATCTTCAGGCCATATTCCGAAACCCATTGAGGCTAATAATTTCCACGGAAAAAAAAGACTAGGATCTTTTTTTCGTCCAGGAGCAATATCCGAATGTCCAATGATATTTTGAGTAGGAATATTGTAGTCTTTTTTCAATTTAGTCAAAAGCGCTAAAAGACTATTAATCTGCGCACCTGAAAATGCTTGGTTTCCGGTATTGTCCAATTCAATTCCTATTGACGAAGAATTGATGTCGGTATTTCTTCCCCAGGAAGCATTTCCTGCATGCCAAGCTCTAAGATAATCATTCAGCATGTGTACCACTCTGCCGTCTTTCGCAATTACATAATGAGCACTTACCTGGGTTCTTGCCAGGGTAAATGTTTTCAGAGTTTGTTTCAAAGAATCTTGCGCCGTATGATGAATGATGATAAAGTTAGGTTTTCTTAAATTGAAATTCACCGTCCCAACCCATTCCATGCTAATTCCATTTTGCAAAGGCTCATCTCCCATTTTTGAAATCGAATCTTTGATAGTTAGCAATTGTTTTAAATATAAAGTATCAATGTTTTTTACAGGAATAATGACACTTTGTAATGGTTCGGCTTCTTTTTTAGAAATAGTTTGTTTTAAAGTATTCAAATTTTCATTGTACACCTTCTCACTTTTTTTATAAGGATTAGTTGAACAAGAAGTTAGTATAAGTCCTAAAATCAATGAATAAAAGTAAATTTTTATTAAAAATTTCATTTCTTATTTGGTTTCGGTTTTTTCTTTTTTATGCTTTCCTCCAGAACTAGATTGTGTTTGTTTACTTCTTTCTTCTTTAAACGCAAGATATTTTGGTTTTTGGTCTGCATTCAAAAATTCCATTATCTTTCTATCAGTAGTTTCAGCAAGTATTTTGAAATTTTTAATTTGTTCGTCTTGTGAAGATTCTTGTTTTAGGATGCGTCCTTGAGTGTCTATGCTTTCTTTTAAAACATTACCTATCGCAATTACTTGAAGTTCGTCTAGTTTAAGAGCCGGCGTCATCTTTTCCATTATTTTACCAACGGTTACTTCTACAGGGATTTCTTTTGGTTTATCGGGCTGATTTTGTTGATTCATTCCACGATTCATTCCACCACCGCCCATACCACGATTCATTCCGCCACCCATTCCGCCGTTCATACCACCACCATAACCGCCACCGCCATAACCACCGCCATATTGGTCAGATATTGTGTTTATAGATAATAACAAAAATGCACTCGCCAGTATTATTTGTATTGTTTTCATGTTTTGTGTTTTAGGTGGTTGTTACTTATAAAATAGTTAGCGTAAATTTAAACAGGTTCTGCGTATAAATCAAATTCGGTGGCATCGGTAATTTTTACCATTACAAACTCACCCGTTTTTACATAATGTTTCGATGCGTCAATAAGAACTTCATTATCTACGTCTGGACTGTCAAATTCGGTTCTTCCCACAAAATGCTCTCCTTCTTTTCTGTCAATAATACAACGGAAAGTTTTGCCAATTTTCTCTTGGTTTAAATCCCATGATATTTGCGATTGAAGTTCCATTATTTCGTTAGCGCGCTCTTTTTTTACTTCTTCAGGAACATCGTCAACCAAGTCGAAAGCGCTAGTGTTTTCTTCGTGCGAATAGGTAAAACAACCCAAACGCTCAAACTTCATTTCTTGCACCCAGTCTCTCATGGTTTCAAAATCCTCCTGAGTTTCGCCAGGATAACCCACAATCAAAGTGGTTCTAATGGTCATTCCAGGAACTGCGGCACGGAATTCCTTTAGCAATTTTGTTGTTTTTTCTTTTGTTGTACCTCGTTTCATCGATTTCAAAATCGAATCTGAAATATGTTGCAACGGAATATCAATATAATTACAAATCTTTGGTTCGCGCTTCATGATTTCCAAAACATCCATCGGGAAACCTGTAGGGAAAGCATAATGCAAACGAATCCATTCAATTCCTTCTACTTTTACCAAAGCTTCAAGCAATTCGCCAAGATTTCGTTTTTTGTAAATATCTAAACCGTAATAGGTCAAATCCTGCGCAATCAAAATCAATTCTGTCACGCCATTTTTAGCCAAACCTTCCGCTTCTTTTACCAGTTTTTCAATGGTTTGCGAAACGTGTTTACCACGCATTAATGGGATTGCACAAAAACTACATGGTCTATCGCAACCTTCGGCAATTTTCAAATAGGCATAATTTTTTGGAGTCGTCGTTAAGCGCTCTCCCAATAATTCATGCTTATAATCGGCGCCCAAAGCTTTCAACAAAGCAGGTAATTCCGTAGTTCCAAAAAACTGATCTACATTCGGTATTTCTTTTTCTAAATCAGGTCGGTAGCGTTCCGATAAGCATCCAGTAACGAATACTTTATCCACCAAACCGCGTTCTTTTTTATCGGCATATTCCAAAATCATATTTACCGATTCAGCCTTGGCATTATCAATAAAACCGCAGGTATTTATAACAACAATATTTCCTTCTTCTTCATGTACAACGTCTTTTCCGCTTGCTTTTAGTTGCCCCATTAGCACTTCGCTGTCATACACATTCTTCGAACACCCAAGAGTGATCACGTTGATTCTATTCTTTTTTAAAGACTTGGTTCTCATATATTTATTCTCCCGATATTTTGGGAATTTTGCAAAATTACAATTTTTATTTTTAGAAGCATACGCCTTTGCTTATTTAACAACATTTTGTCCCGCTATTCGCTGCAATCTTTTTTTATACCTATAAGGTTTTTAAAAACTTATAGGTATAAAAAAAGGATTTCCGCTGCTATCGGGGCTATTTTAAGGCTTTTTGTGTGTTCTATTATATTTTAAAAAGAAAAAAAACCACTTTTGATTTTTATTCAAAAAGTGGTTTACTATTTCATACAATAACTATTTTTGGTTTTGTCTTCCACTCCTTTTAGAGAGGGTTGGGAAGAGGATACTATAACTCAAACAACAACGTCAATGAAACATTGTTATTTTTGGTATTGATGCTTGCTGGATCAGTTAGTCCTTGACTGAAAAATCCTTGTTGCGTATTTCTTTGTGCATAAGAATAAGCCAAATCTAATTTGGTCGCACCAAAACTATATCCTAATCCTCCAGAATATCCAGTTAAGTCACCCACAGTATTTTTGTCTTTGTAGGGACTTTGTTCAAATCGATATCCACCACGTAAACTCCAATCCTTAATTTTATATTCA
>CAILTC010000540.1 GCA_903837025.1 uncultured Bacteroidota bacterium
AACCGATAAACCAAACATAGTAATACTGCGAACGCTAGTCTTTTTCTGAACCGAATTCATCGAAATTTCGATAGGTGAGGTCACAAAACGCTCAATTTCTTCGGCACTACGACCGTTCCATTGGTTCACAATAATAATTTGAGTATTGGTAACATCGGGAAATGCTTCGATTGGCATATTTTTGAAGGAAATAAATCCTGCAACTGCCAATAATCCTACCCAAAAAAAAGTGAAAGCTTTATTTCTTAACGAAAAAGAAATAATGTTTTTGATGAATTTGTTCATGTTTTTTTAGTTTTAAATTTGAGTATGAAACCGCAATGCAAGAAATTGTATGGGACCTCTATCCTTGTTATAGCCTGGATTCAAAGCAAATTGATAATCTGGCGAAAGCGTAAAGGAAGTATGAGGAATAGCGAAAGAATAAAATATTTCGGCTATTTTTTCTACACCATAATTTAGATTTCCGTCTCCAATCATAAAACCGTTTCCACCCAATTTTTGGTATTTTTGATGCGATGCCGACAAACCATTGGCAACAAATGCAAAACCTGTAAAATCATTGGGACGCGCCCACATTTTTCCTTTTACATTGATTCCTAATGAAGCCGATTGGTCAATTTCGGTGAAAGCCCAAGTTTCATTTTTGCCGTCATTGTAACTAATTCGACCAAAAATTCCCCATGTATCCGAATGACTGTATTCGGCATTAAGTCCTAATCCGTATTTGGTTCGACCGTTTTCACGGGTGCTAGTAATATCTGGAGTCGTTGTGTAATTTGTATTGGCAAGATTGTAATTCCCCATTGGGGCTAAATTTCTATAGCCAAGAAGTTTAATGGTACTGATATCCTTATTTTCGAAAGTAATTTTCTTTTCGACTTCTACATTTACCGCATACGATTTATCAAAACTGAAACCTAGATTTGGTCCGTTAGCATTCGTAGGCAAAGCGGATAAACTGCCTCTAATTTGCCACGTATCAAACTGGTAATTTGCATAAATTCCATCCGTATAACCACGAGTATTTGCAGCATAATCCCAAGCTCCGAATGTCATCAGCGACCAATTCAGGAATTGTGTTCTTGGATCATGTGAATAAGAATTTCCATCAAAGTAATCGGCTAGACCAAATTTTCCCGCAACAAGCTGCAAGGAGTGGTTCTCATTAAATTGAAATTTTTGTTGCAAAAGCATTCGGGCTAAATAAACAACGGGTTTTGGTTCTCCAATTCGGAAGGTTTCTCCATTAGGAAAACCACCCAAACCTTTAGCTAAAGATAATCCTTCGCCCCCAGACATTTCTGGATTAAAGCTGAATAATCCACCTTTCCATACCGGAACATCTAAAAATAGGGTAGATGTTAGCGATAAGGCTCTTTGCTCTTCATTTCCCATGCTGTTTGCGCCAGAATATTGCGCGTGAAAAGCAGGATGCCATTGATAAATCGATGTCATTTGGAATTTAAGACTGTATTTTTCTATAGAATCTGTTTTTTGTGAAAATGTTTTTACCGAAAAAAAGATATTTACAAAACACAGAATAAAAGTTATTTTTCTCATCTAATTAATCGTTTAAAGCGTCATAAATAAACAACTCATTTGTGGTAATTACCTTTTCATTTTCCTTCAAACCGCTAGAGATATAAGTAATATCGCCCACTTGGCGGTACACTTCTACGGGTCTGGTTTCGATGTTGTTACGATCTTTAAAAATCATCACAAAGTTTTTGCTTTTGTCAAAAATAATAGCGCTACTTGGTACGGCAATCATCGATTCCTTCTCGTTAAATGATAATTTGATACTCGCATTCATGTCTGGTTTCAATAGAAAATCGCTGTTTTGCAGTTTTACCCTTGCGTTCATAGCTTTTGTTAACGGATCAATAACATTAAAGATTTTATCGACCTTTCCTTTGAACACTTTATCAGGATAACTCAACGTGGTAATGGATGCGTCTTGACCTAATTTCACTTTGTTGATGTCACTTTCATTAACATTTGCCATTGCCCAAACTTCATTAATTTCGGCGATGTCAAAAATGTTTTCCGAACGGTCATTTCTTAAAAGCATGTCCTGATTAATGCTTTTTTGAATAATAAACCCGCTAATTGGAGCCGTAACATTATAAATAGAACCTCCTTTTATTTTGTATATTGAATAGGTTTCTTGAATACGGTTTAATTGTGATTGCGCTTTTTCGAGTTGCGCTTTTGCTTCAAGAACATCTCTTTCGGCATTAAGTTTACCTTCGAATAATTCTTGAGCAACTTTCAGATTGTTTTTGGCGACAATCAAATCACTTCGGGCATCGACCATTTGTTTTTCAAAATCGGCAATATC
>CAILTC010000541.1 GCA_903837025.1 uncultured Bacteroidota bacterium
CATTAGTTGCTCCTCGTTATGAGATTCCTACGGAATGACAAAAATGGATATATCTGAATTCTGCTATCTGAAATCTGCTACCTGCAATCTCAAATCTTCTTTTTCTTCTTATCATAATTCAAGGTTTCTTTCCGGATTTTCATCGGGACATTTTCCTTGGCATTTTCGTCTTTCCCTTCCTTTACGAGTTTGTCGTTGAGTTCATTATCCTCAGCTGTAAAAATATCGTCTTTAGATTTTAATCGTTCATCGCCACGCCAGACGAGTCCGCGGAGTTTTCGAGCGTTTTCGGGTAGGTCTTTTTCGGGATAAATATCGCCGTCTACTTGGTTAAAAAAGTGATGGTTTCTATCTCTTTTTTATCGAAAATAATATTGATTTTGCTACTCACATTCTTGTTGATGCCAATGAGTTCGTGGGCATCGTTTCGCATATAATAAATGACTTCGGTATTTTTTATAATATCAACATCGTGGAGTTTTCCGTCGATAAACTTGCCATAGAGATTTTGCCCTTTCACTTGATTAAAGCCTTTTCCGAGCGTATCTTTCGATACCAGAAAGGTATTATTGAGTACTTTGAGCGAATCGAGTTTTTGGGTGTTATTGTTGCCAATAAGGTGCATGACATCGCCGGTAATCTGGTTATCACCGTTCCAAAGAATGGGGTTTCCAATCAATTTTGTTAGGGCTATTTTCGAACTTGAATAAATAGAATCACATTTTCCGCTCATATCAGTTTTAAAGAAACGAACATTATTAAAAGCGCGAATAATTCGATTGCCTTCAGGGCCGGTTACCATAAGCTTTTTTCCGTGAATATAAACCGAGTCATTTTCGACAAAGTTCACCGCCACAGCTCTTTTGGTCACAAACATCGAATCCTTATTTTTGTATATTTCGGCATAATGTCCTTTGACAATTCCCCGATTGATCGAGTCGGTAATTTTGACATTCCGCGTCGCCGATGCAAATTCTTTGTTTCGATCGTAATACAAGCTATCGCCTGTGATTACCCGGTCATTATACCTGATGTAGGACTTTCGAAGAAAATGAGCCACGTTCCTTTTGGTATCATAAAACCCTTTTTCGGTATAAATATAATTGGCTTTGCTGGTTATTGTCGAAGGTCCAAAAAGGTAGGATTGCCCAGAATTGCTGTAATAATCCAAATGATTGGATTTGATTACATATTTAGGATTCGTTATGGTAACCGCCGTTAAGAATTGAAACTTTTTTTGAGCAACATAATATTTCCCAGACTTGCTTTTCAGCGTATTGTCTCGATTGATGATGGTTCCTTGGGTATTATAATAAACCTCTTGCGAGTTCCGGTTAAAGTTGATGGTGTCGGTGGCCAAATTACTTTCTGGCGAACGCATAACAGCTCCACCAGTGGCAAAAGCTTGCTTCATATTGCCATTGTATTCCGCATATTTACTGTTGAGATACAAAGTGTCGCCCTGAACTAATTGCACATTTCCAAAGGCTTTGATATAGTTTTCCTTTTGGAAAAAATAGGCTTTGTTGCAAGTTAAAATTACACCTTCATGATTGACACGAACATTTCCTGTTAGCAATACCGCATCCGGTGTTTCTACTTGATTGATGTCGAAATAATCAGAATGTTCGACAATGATTTTTTTTGAGGCTTGTGCCAAAAGGGTTGTGGTGCCTAAAAGCGTCAAGCAACAACTTATAAAAAACAATAATTTCTTCAATGGATTTATTTTTTGCCAAATTTAAGAAAAAGGGAACAATCTTACTCTATATTATGATTTATTTATAAACTTGAAATTTTAGAATTGTATTTTTTTATCCACAGTTTTAAATGATTTTTACAGATTGTTTTAAATCCATTTAATCTTTCTAATTTATGGCATATTAATTTACTTATTTATTTTTTAGTAGGATGATTGTTTTTTAAACTTATCAACAAATAGAAGTAGTGTTTCGTTGTAGTTCAAATTTTGATCGATCTACGAAATCATTTTCGCGAGGGTTAAGAAAAAAAATATTAATTTTAAAAAATAATACAATCAAAAGTTGGAATTGTATAAAAATCCAATGAAAATCAGCTAAATAATTTTGTATGATAAAAAAAATAACTATTGTTGCAGGAATAAGCTTAATTCTTTTGGCAGCAGCCTGTAAAACTTCAGCTATAAAAACGAACACAGAAAATAAAAAAATGGTATCAGAAAAGAAAGAAG
>CAILTC010000542.1 GCA_903837025.1 uncultured Bacteroidota bacterium
ATCATCTATTCTCAGTCAATATTAAGCTGAAATATGAAAACACAGCAGTAAGCATAAAATAGAGAAAAAAATTAACTTGTTGAAAAATATAGCAATAAAAATAATACAATATTGTAAATAGGGGGTGCGGAATGTCGGTTGAAAGCTTCAATCTCTTTCAGTTGCTTGAAGATTTTTTCCTTCTCGTTCTGGGCATCGGCGCTGTCGTTGTTAGCCAAATCACTTTGGCGATTCATCAAGGCTCTTTCCCGATGCTCGATATAAACCGAGCGTAGTCGCAGCAGCTTATCGCGGCTCCATTTGTAGATGATGATGTAGCAGTCAAAACCTTGTTCTGGCCCACTAGAAAGATGCCAGATAAAAGGTGTCTTAGGCAGATACATAAACAAATTAAGATGATCAGAGAGTGCAGCAAAGAAAAAGTTGTTCAGGTAATCGTTTAGCGGTCGTCCCAGTACAGAATCAAAATTGGCATATTGGGCGGTGGTAAAACCTTTTTCCCGAAACTTCTCTTCGATACGGTCGAGCAGGATTTTTTCTCCGGCATTGGGAACTAACGGGATAATTCCGTCTTCGTCTTCCATCAGGATTTCACGAATCATATCGGCCAGAAACTCTAGTGCCAGATCGTTCATGCGCTGTTTGGGGATTACATTGCTTTGTTTGAACCAGTACCAGACATTAATGGGATTAATTTTGTGACGGATACAGAATTCTTCAAGACCGTTGTTGCTCTGGTAAAGAGACGGGAATTCAGCCTCAATCGCTTCCTGTGCTTCGGCAGTGAATTCCTTAACGGGTAACGCATTAATAAAGTCCTGGATAGTGTCCAACGGGAATTCTTTGGTTGCTTCTCCTTCGACAAGATAGGCGGCACGGGCTTCTACAATCACAGGAAGACCACCGATGATTTCGCCTTCTTTAGCAAGCACCATCGATTTATCAATGGGTGTTAATTCGTAAATCTCAAAGATTTTTTCGTTGATTATGGCTTCGTTGATGAGAATTTGAGTTAGTAAATAATTTTCGTAGTTAAAAAATGCTTTTATTCGCGTCTTAATGTCTGACGATGAAGTTATTAATTGAACGGGGGAAATTAAATAATCTGGCTCTACAATTAAAAAATTACAGATTCTTTTTTTTATTTGAATAGAAATAGCTACTAATTTATTAATTCCAAATTGTTTTGATTCTGAAGGTACGACAAATGGAATTCTCCCTATATCACCAACTTGAGTATTTACGGTTGGATTTAAGCAACCCAAAACGTATGAGGCACATTTTGAATTTAATGAGGCCATCATAAAAGTTATTGCGTTAAAGTTATCGCCTTCTAAAAAAACACCACCAGAACCACCTTCAGAAATGTGATTTTTTGGTAAAAATCTAAAAGAAGTTGCTTTCGAACCTATGAATGTTCCTGTAATTCCTTGCTTAAAATAGAATTTTTCATTTCTAACTACAGACCTTAATTTACCATTTGAATCAGTAAAGTTTTTTATCTCGTATCCGTTTTCTGCCCAATTTACAACCAGCCATATATTACCAAACCATTTATTAAATCCGCCCCCTTTTGAAAAAAACACCCATTTTTTAGAATCACTTGAGTATTCTTCTGAGATATTTATTTTTAATACTTCCCACCAATGTCTCAAAAATCTGTCGTTGTTGGACGTTGTTAATCCTTTAGCTGCTACCCCATAATCACTAATAGATTTGCTCTTAAACTTCGCTCTAAACTCATCAGAAATCCAATAGATAAA
>CAILTC010000543.1 GCA_903837025.1 uncultured Bacteroidota bacterium
GGCAAGTACGCCTCTTTTTTTTTGCGGAGTATTTGGGTTGGTTTTTTCGTGTTTTCCTTCACTTTTGGGTATAAAATCCCTGCTCCGCAAAGTCTCCGACTTTGTGGGGGTGTTTTTCGGTCTCTGACCGATTACATTGAACAATTTTTTATTTTTATGGGTCTTGAAACCGATTTTCACTTCCTCAAAATCGGAGACTTTGCGGAGCGGGGGCAGTGGGGATTCTATTATATAATGACCAAGAAAACCATCAAACACGCCTCGGCCGATGTGGGATTGATTTTCACAGTTTACAACCTGCGCCTAATTTTTAATATAATTGACCAAAATCTATTGAAACAATATCTAAAAATATTGGCTCAATATTTTGAAATTCTGACAGCCTCTTTTAATGCTTTTTACGCATCATTTTCTTTTAGAAACGATAAAGTCACTTTTTCAAGAAATAGAAATAATTATAGTTTAAATCATATATATTTACATTCTAATTAACAAAAATCAGTTCGTTTGGAGGTTTTTAGACAAACTGACGTTGGCGGTCATTTACAAACGAAATCGAATCGTATTAAAAATATTTGATGATAATATGGACAAATTAAATTTCAAACTATTTATTTTTCTTCTTTTTTGTATCTCTGGATTTTCTCAAAAGCCTGAAAACTCGCTAAACGAAAAAATACTTACGGAAAAAGAAGTTGTCTGCGTTCTACCTATTGAAAAAAAGCCTGAATTTATTGGTGGTATTGATAGTTTAAATGCATTTATAGAGAGAAATTTAAATTATTCAAAATTTAAATTATCTGAAAACGGAATTGTTTATGTCGAATTCATCATTGATAATAACGGAAATATTAAAGACGAAAAAATAAAACGTAGTTTATCCGAATTAGCGGACGAAGAAGCTTTAAGAATAATTAAAATAATGCCGAAATGGAATCCTGGTTATGAAAATGGAATAGCCGTTAAGTCTAAAGTATATTTGCCAATAAAATTCAAGAAATAAACGACCGCCAACACACGCTACAAGCAATTTGGGAATTTGGCTTAATTTGAAATTGGTTTTGTTTCAGAAAGATTTGGCAAATCCGAAAATAGGGCTTAATTTAGTCCCAAACCCGCTGTAGTGCCAGAACGTTGTGCGACACTTTCAGAAACTCCCATAAAAAATTACGTATCGGAAAATGGAAAAGAATATTGAAGAAGAAATATCGAATCTAATACCAAAATTGCTTGAAATGGTAAATCAATCTTGTTGGAATAATATTTCAGAAAATTTAATGTTCATTTTATCAAATGTTTCAGAAGTAAAAGGAGAAAATTTCTTTGTCCAACGCAATAACAGAAATAAATTAAACAGGCAGAAAGAACCGAAAAGCTTTGATGAAGTCATAGCTTCTGTAAAAGAAATTTATGCCATGATTTACGATATAAATTTGTTTGTTTATAAATCGGAGAAGTTCAGAACTATAATAGAAATTAGATATTTCCTAAAAAGTGAATTGGAGCCTGATTATTTGAAAACTGTAATTAGCAATCCGTCAATGTTACATTGCAAAATAGCAAAACCGCCATATATAGAAAATGACAAATACAAATTTGATGTTAATTGGGAATTAGGTGGAATGAGGCACAAATGGAAAATGTTTTGGTGGAATAAAAAGATGAAAAGAAAGTTA
>CAILTC010000544.1 GCA_903837025.1 uncultured Bacteroidota bacterium
ATAAATATGTGTTAAAAAACATAAAATAATAATATTATTAATACTTATTCCTATATTTCGAGCAATTAATTACTCAATCCAATTTATGGAAATGTACCTAAGTATTTGCTGCCTATTTTTATATTTAATAGCTAATGCCCAAACAGAAACTTTAGTTTATGATTTGAAAGTATCAGGTAAAATTATTGGTACAGTTACAGCAAAAAAAATTATCCAAGGAAATAATGTGACATATATATCGGACACTGATGCAAAAATTAGTTTTTTGGGAACAACACAGATTAAAACGATAATGAAAGTTATTTTTGAAAATGGGAAACTTTATGAAAGCAATTACAAATTTTATAAAAACAATAAAATTAAAGAAGAATCTTCAATAACTTCTAATAATGGTAAATATACAATTATACATGATGGAAAAACTAATGTTATAAATGAACCCATTTATGCCAGTTCAATTATATTGCCTTTTTATAAGCCAAAAGATAACGACAAAATATTTGAAGAACTTGAAGGATATTTTAAATCAATAAAACTTATAAATAACAAAAGCTTTCAATTGCTAGACCCTAAAAGCAACCATAAAGATAAGTATATTTATGAAAATGGTAAAATGGAATATTGTCTAGTAAACAATACTTTAGTAGATTTTGAAATGATTTTACAACCTAAATATTTTTCACAAAATATAAATAAAACCTATTAGATTTTAATTTTTTTCGTTAAATGGACGATAAATCAAATTTTTAAAATCCATATTTTCTTCTGAATTCATGTGTGTGTTTACTCCAAAAACAACTTCTGAAGATTCCATTTTTGAAAAAGTTGAAAAAATTCTATCCCAAATTGTTAATACATCTCCAAAATTACTATCCGTATAAGGCAATTCATAATGGTGATGAATATGATGTGTATTTGGTGTAACAAAAAAACTTGAAACAATATCATTTACCTTTTTCGGAAGAATAATCCTTGTATGCGATGCTAAGTTTGAAAAACTTTGAATAAATTGTTTTAAAATTAGAACCCAAGGAGCTGCTCCAACTATACAAATAACTACGATTAAATAACTTACTCTTATAAATGTTTCTCCTGGATGCTCTCTAACAGTTGTCGAAATATCAACTTGCATATCACTATGATGTACTTGATGAAATTTCCAGAAAAGGGGTGTTTTGTGCATCATAAAATGATAGAGATAGTCAAATAAATCTAAAATTAAAAAGGCAAGAATAAAAAACAAAAAAGGGTTCATTGTATATGGTAAAAAATGTAGAATTCCCCAATTAGCTGTTTCTGTCCAGCTTGATACATAAAAAACAGCTAATGAAAGTATAATCTGAACAGGAAGTACAAAAAATAAAAATTTTGCATTTATAATTGTATGCGAAATTTTACTTTTAAATTTTTGAGAAAAAATTAATAACTCTAATAACCAGAAAAAAATTAATATACCACCGTATATTAAAAGCTGAAATGTTAAAGCGTGATTTGAGAGAACTTTCATCTAATGTGGTTTATTATTTTAATTTTTGGGGTAAATAATTTTATTATAAATTATAATTTTTAAAGCAATCATTTAAGATAATCAAACATACAATAAA
>CAILTC010000545.1 GCA_903837025.1 uncultured Bacteroidota bacterium
TATTTTCCTTATCAGTATTTTGAAGGTGGATATTATTTCATAATTGATTCTTCATGGGTTCAAAATTGAATCTTTTCAAAGCAAAATATCACATACTTTAAGTCAACAGCAATTTAACAGTTTCATGGATCATTTGCACGGCTCTTTTTTAAAATAGTAACGGCATATTTCTATGGGCATTTTGGCAATTAGCGGGCGATCATCTTCCCGAGGTCAGGAAAATGATACTGCGGGCGCAAAACTTTAGATTTAAACATAATATTAATGCGGGCTACTAACCCTCAAAAAGCAATGAAGTGTGGCATTTACCATACACGTGTGTTAGGCGGTCGGTTTATCTTTCTTCTTCAAAATTAAAACTTTAAATATCAAAATAATGGAAATAGTAGTATTAGGTCAAGTGATAGACACAAAAAAAATCACAGAAATATATGAAATCGAACGAGATAAAAGAATGTTTTTAAATCGTGAAGCTGGTTTTGTAATCGTATTTATGGACGGCACAAAACAAACTTTTGGCGAGCGTATTCCTTACGAAAGCTACGCAAGTGAAATATCTTATAAAAAGAACACTTGGGCTAAACTTCAAAAAGAAGTTACTGAAAAATGGGAGCAAGACAAGAACGATTTACAAGTTTTCGAACTTAGATAAGTCGTTTTTTAAGCTGCCGCCTAACGACACATTTGTATGAGTATGTGGCGTTTTGCGGTGTACAAATCTTTCGCACTACAAATACGCTTAACGCGGGAACGAATGCTTTTAATTGCACGGAAATAGCCACTACTTATACAATGTGTTATCGGTTGTTATTTCTTAATAAAATAATTAAAAAAATCATGTCAGAAAAATTAAATCAAAAAGATATTACACTTGAAGAAATGTTCGAGTGGTTAGAAAGCAAAAGACATAATGCAGGTATTGATGAGTTTGAACACTTAATGATAGATGCAATTCAATACTATTTAGGTTATACAAAAGATGACGAGGTTATTTATTCGGACGTAGATACAAAAGAACAAGACATGTATCTGCAAAGTCTTTCTTATAGTTAGCAGTCATACTATTTCTTTTACAAACGTTCTTTGAAATTTTGAGAGTAAAAAGTTATAAAAATTAGCATTTAATGGCTGAAACATTAATAAACATTAAATGTGTATCAATAAAGATACAACCTATCGAAAAATGTATTATCTTTGATACATGAAACAACAACAAAGCTGTTTCGGTAAAATGTAAACATTATGAAAGATCTAAACACAATGACGATGCAAGAACTTGAAGCTATAAAAAAAGAAACACTAGAAGCCCTTAATTTAATGACTCCCAAGGTGTTTGGAAAAGCTCTAATTTGTTTTGGTATGCTTAATAAACTTATCGAATATAGCAAATCTAATCCCGAAAGTGATATAGCAATTCTATACAATAAAGTGATTGATATAAATTCAGCAATAAAAATTTTAAATAACTAAAAAAACATAACATTATGAAAATCGAAATCAAAACCGAAAAAATTGAATTTAATAGAGCAGGAAAAGGAATTTTTGCTAAGGGTTCTAAATTTGATGTTTGGATGAGCGGGGTAGTAGTTGGATCGGCTTCTTCGATTGAAGAAGCTGAAAAATTAGTAGAGCTATGGATTGTAGAGGGTGCTGGCATCATATTCAATGCGTTTACTGAAAAGAGATACCCGGAGTTCTTAGAAACATTAACAGTTTCTGTTTATTGTAAAAAAAATGATTACATTAGACCTGGGTACCTAGAAGACATCTTAATAACTTTTATAGCGAACGATGTTAAATATAAGTTTAACTCTTATTTGAA
>CAILTC010000546.1 GCA_903837025.1 uncultured Bacteroidota bacterium
AATTGGATGTTTAATTGCGAAGAAAAAAATTAAATTTAAAAAATACAGAATGCAAAAAAATCTTTATCCTTGTTTGTGGTTTGATGGCGATGCCAAAGCCGCTGCTGAATTCTATTGTTCCATTTTCAACCATTCGAAAATAATAAGCGACAATCCAATGGTGATGCGTTTTGAAATTGAAGGTCAATCGATGATGGGCTTAAATGGAGGGGCAATGTTCAAGATAAATCCTTCGATTTCGCTGTTTGTAACTTGCGAAACCAATGAAGAAATAGAATCAATTTGGCATAAACTCATCGAGGGCGGAAGCGCCATGATGCCTTTAGATCAATATCCTTGGAGCAAAAAATACGGTTGGGTAATCGATAAATTTGGAATGACATGGCAATTGAATCTTAGTAATCTTCCTGAAGGAGGACAAAAAATAATCCCGAATTTCCTTTTCTCTGGCAAACAATTTGGCAAAGCACAAGAAGCAATGAAGCATTATTCTTCAATTTTCCCCGATTCGAAAATACACCATTTAGAGATTTATCAAGAAGGAGAACCTCAACCGGCAGGAAATTTAAAATTTGGACATTTTAATTTACAAAATGAATTCTTTTCGGCGATGGACGGATCTGGCGGAGACGAACTTCAATTTAATGAAGGTTTTTCATTGGTTGTAGAATGCGAAAATCAAACCGAAATCGATCATTATTGGAACAAACTAACCGAAGGCGGAAGCGAAAGTCAATGTGGTTGGCTCAAAGATAAATTTGGCGTTTCGTGGCAAATCGTACCCAAAATTTTAAGCCAATTAATGTCGGATCGTGAAAAATCACCAAGAGTAGTACAAGCTTTTTTAAAGATGAAAAAATTTGATATTGAAACCCTTTTAAATGCATAAAAGTAATTACAATGAAAACAACTTTTAAAACTATTGATGAATATATTTCGAATCAATCTGCGGAAGTTCAAATTCTTTTAGAACAAATAAGAAAAACGATACAACAAGCCGCACCTGAAGCAGAAGAAGTAATAAGCTACCAAATGCCTGCTTATAAACAGCATGGAATATTGGTTTATTTTGCTGCTTTCAAAAATCATATTGGTTTTTATGCTACTCCAAATGGACATGCTGAATTCAAAGAAGAACTTTCGGCTTACAAACAAGGAAAAGGTTCTGTTCAATTTCCTTTAAAAAGGCCTATTCCGCTAGATTTAATATCAAAAATAGTGCGGTTTAGAGTGACTGAAAACAGCAACAAAGCAAAAAAATAAATTCTATTTCAAGAAAAAATAACAACTGATTATCTGTAAAACAAAGTCTCTGCCTTTTTATATACTTTAACACATGTTGACGACCATTATATATTAAAATTAGCGAAATTTACAATCCAACTTTTAAGCAATGAATCCAAAGAAAATTGTTCCCTTATTTCTCATTTTATTATCCAGCTTTTATTCTTTTTCTCAAGAAAAATTTACGCTTAGCGGAATTATTACCGATGCCAATAGCAATGAAACCATGATTGGGGTAAATGTTACAATTCCCGAATTAAAAACAGGAATCCCAACAAACGAATACGGATTTTATTCCCTCACCATTCCAAAAGGAATCTATAAAATTCAAATTTCAGCTTTGGGTTATAAAACCATTGAGGAATCGATAAATTTGAATAAAAACACAAAATTAAATTTCAATCTTGCTAGCAATGAAACAACTTTACAAGAAGTTGTAGTTCTTAATACTAAAAATGCTACTGTGATTCGAAAACCTGAAATGAGTGTGAATAAACTTTCGATTGCAACAATAAAAAAAATGCCAGTCGTTCTTGGAGAAGTCGATGTTATCAAATCGCTTTTGTTGCTTCCGGGTGTTACCAATGCTGGCGAAGGAGCTTCGGGATTTAATGTGCGTGGTGGTGGTGCCGACCAGAATTTAATTCTATTAGACGAAGCAACAATCTTTAATTCGTCGCATGTATTTGGTTTGTTTTCAGTTTTTAATCCAGATGCGATCAAAGATTTAAAACTATACAAAGGGGGAATTCCTGCCCGTTTTGGCGGAAGAGCCTCCTCTGTTTTAGATGTTTATCAAAAAGATGGTAATAATAAAGATTTTCATGCTAATGGCGGAATTGGATTAATTTCCAGCCGCATTTTAATTGAAGGCCCAATCAAGAAAGACAAAGGATCTTTTCTGATTGCCGCCAGACGTTCATATGCAGATTTATTCTTGAAATTCTCACAAAAGATGAAAGATGATGCTGCCTATTTTTATGATTTGAACACCAAATTAAACTACAAACTTAGTCCAAACAACGAAATATTCGTATCGGGATATTTTGGTCGAGACGTTTTTTCGCTCAATAAAAGTTTTACCAATACTTACGGAAACGCTACTTTGAATGTAAGGTGGAATCATTTATTTTCCGATAAGTTATTTTCGAATTTATCCCTGATTTACAGTGACTATTATTATGGTTTAAACCTTGATTTTGTTGGTTTCAAATGGGATTCTGGCATCAAGAATTACAATATAAAATACGATTTTAAAAGTTACATTTCCGACAAATTCAAATTGAACTATGGATTAAATGGGATTTATTACGACTTTAATCCAGGCACCATAAATCCTTCGAATTTAACTTCGGGAATCAACTTTCAACAATTAGACAAAAAATATGCCTTCGAACCCGCTTTATACATTAATGCAGAGCAAGAAATTTCGAAGAAAATAACCCTCGCCTATGGTTTGCGATACAGTTTGTTTTACCGCCTTGGACAATCTAGTGTAAATATTTATGCCAATAATAATCCCGTGATTTTTAACCCCCAATTACAGATTTATGAAAAAGCATCTCCTATTGGAACAAAATTTTACAATAACAACCAAGTCATTCAAAATTATAATAATCTCGAACCTCGATTTTCTGCTAGCTACCAGCTTAATGACAATCAGTCTTTTAAAGCTAGCTACAATCGGATGGTACAGTATTTACAATTAATTTCGAACACCTCATCACCAACACCTTTAGATGTTTGGACACCAAGTGATAATTACATAAAACCACAAATTGCCGACCAAGTCGCCCTAGGTTATTTCAGAAATTTCAATGACAATCTCTATTCGCTTGAAGTTGAAACGTATTATAAAAAAGTAAAAAACAGATTGGATTATATAGATGGTGCCAACTTGGTCGCGAATAATGCCATCGAGCAAGTTGTTTTAAACGGTCAGATGCGGTCTTATGGATTAGAAATTATGCTTCGAAAAAATGAAGGTCGATTTAGCGGCTGGATTTCCTATACTTTATCGAAATCACAACAACAAACACCGGGAAGAAATGCAAGTGAAACAGGAATCAATAACGGAAATTGGTACAATTCGGTTTATGATAAAATGCATAATATTGCTGTTACGGGTTCTTATTATTTAAACAAAAAATGGTCGTTTGGATCCAACTTCATCTTCCAAACAGGTCAGCCGGTAACGTATCCTACGGGTCAATATCAATACCTGGGAATCTCCGTTCCTAGTTATGGTTTGAGAAACGAAAACCGACTCCCATCCTACAATCATTTAGATGTTTCGGCAACATTGACACCCCGAAAAAATGACAAACGAAATTGGAAAGGCGAATGGGTTTTTAGTATTTATAATCTCTATAATCGAAAAAATGCGGCTTCAATTAATTTCAAGCAAAATATAGATACAGGAGAAAATGAAGCCGTGAGAACCTCTATTTTCGGCATGGTTCCGGCGGTGAGTTATAATTTTAAATTTTAAAAAAGATGAAATAGCCATGATTCCAAATCACAAACAGAAATGGAGAATGGCAATTCCATA
>CAILTC010000547.1 GCA_903837025.1 uncultured Bacteroidota bacterium
AATGTTTTATTACCGTAAAAATGCGGTGATTAATCCAAATAATAATTCAAAAATTTGATAATGCGGTAGTAAAATACTATTTTTACCGCAAATAAGCGGTGATTATGTATATACATCAACAAAAAAACTGGCCACAATTCACATGGGATGCTGAACTTATTACAAAAATATTAGGTTCGGTTAGGCATCGCCAAGGACAAATATTAGGTCAGATGCAAGCTCTCGGTTTTAGGATACAAGAAGAAACGATGCTGAAGGCACTGACGATGGATGTAATGAAGTCAAGTGAAATAGAAGGCGAATTACTAAATCCAGAACAAATACGTTCTTCAATAGCGAGACGTTTAGGAATTGAAATTGCTGGAGCTTTACCAACTGAACGTGATGTAGAAGGTATTGTTGAAATGATGTTAGATGCTACACAACGTTATGATGCTCCTTTAACAGATGAACGATTATTTGATTGGCATGCAGCATTGTTCCCTACAGGACGTAGCGGAATGTATAAAATAAAAACTGCTGCTTGGCGTGATGATGTTATGCAAGTTACTTCGGGGGCTATGGGAAAAGAAACAGTGCATTTTGAAGCTCCTTCTGCCTCTAAAGTACCAAGCGAAATGACTATCTTTTTAGAATGGATAGAAAATCATATAAACCTTGACCCTGTCCTAAAAGCAGGACTTGCTCACTTGTGGTTTGTTACCATACACCCTTTTGATGATGGTAATGGACGTATTGCACGTGCAATCACAGATATGCTTCTTGCACGAGCGGATAAAAGCCCACAACGGTTTTATTCTATGTCTGCACAGATACAAGCAGAACGCAATAAATATTATGACATACTCGAAAGTACTCAAAAAGGAGACCTTGATGTTACGGCATGGCTAATATGGTTTTTGGATTGTTTAATGCGTTCTATGGATCAAACAGATGAAACCATCAAAAAGACAATGGTTCGTGTCCAATTTTGGGAAACGAATAAAGAAACTTTATTTAATGCTAGGCAACAGAAAATACTACAGTTGCTTCTAGATGATTTCTTTGGCATACTAAGTGTATCTAAATATGCAAAAATAGCCAAGACTTCAACCGATACAGCTCTGAGGGATTTGCAGGACTTGGTAAAAAAAGAAGTTATAGAACAACAAGGAAGCGGTAGAAGTACTTCCTATAAACTGAAATAGAGTGAATGTGTTCTCTTTAGATAATTTCTAATTTGAGGTAAGCTTAATTTAAATTTTAAAAGAAATTTATAAACTAATTCAAATTATGATTACCTTTGTTCTATTAGCAATATGAAAGTTTCTAATCGGTTGGTACCCTTGTTGGTACCCTGTAAAATATAGCTTTGTGAAGCATTGAAAACATTGGCTTGACGTGGAATTCGAAAGAACCTCTTTCTCCGCCAGCTGAAGTTTCAAAAGGAACTTCTAAAGTCAAAAGCCTTTAAATACTAGTATTTAAAGGCTTTTTTGTTTTTTATAATGTGTCAAAAAACACATATGCTATCAAAGGACGGTGACCCTATTAGTGACCCTATTATTTTTTCTACTCTTTTAGTAAAAATAGGGTCACTAAATTGGAAGAATTCCTCGGGAATTCCCTGTCTACACTAGATACTTTCAAAGTTTTTAAATCAATTTGATTATTAATTTAAAAACAAGAAGTTATGTTAAAAGTAATTTTTTATCTCAAATCCGGAAAGGATAACAAAAAGGGAGAATCTCCAATTTTTGCGCGTATTTCGCACCATCAGCAATCGATTACCATGTCTACTGGTAAATCAATCTTAAAAGAAAGATGGCGGTTTACCAAAAACCTCAGGAATATACTTAAACTTGAAAAAGAAAAAGTACTGAAAAATGGTTTGGACTTATTTCAACTGAATATCGAAAAAAAGTTTAATGAAATGGCAAAGGTTAGTCCCGATATTTCATTACTATTGCTTAAAGATGAGTTTAACGGTAAAACTACTATACAAACAAAAGGAGTAAGCATTCTAGAAATCTTGGAAAAGCATAATGCATATTTTGAAAGAAAAGTAAATGCAAATGAGCGCTCTAAAGCTTCTTTCCAAAAATATGGACGATCTAAAGAATTGCTTGTAAACTTTATGAAACAGCAATATCTGATTGAAGATCTTCCAGTAAATGAAATTTCCAGCGCCTTCATTTACAATCTCGAATCATTTCTTAAATATGAAAGTGATTTTAAAGGGAAGATTGGCATTAAAAACAATTCGATGGTCAAATACATGAGAATGTATAAAACAGCCTGTAATTTTGTAGGTATTGCAGAAAAGGATGGAAGACCTATCTTCCCTCCTGCTGGTTTAACTCCCGAAAGTTTAGATAGAATTCAAGGCGAAGTTTTAACTCTTGCCTATCAATTACTTCCCAATTATTTTCCGTTAATTCAACCTTATGTCCTGCAAGGACAACACATTTTAGTGTTATGGTGTCCTGCCGGTGATAACCGCCCTTATACCGCGCCAATAACACAAGGAAAAGGAGCTTTACGCCAACCTTACATTCGATACGGTTCACGCAGTATCATTGCCAAGGACGATAATTTAAGACGACTGCAAGAACTCACGGCACGCATTCCTTTTGACGACAGGATAAACGGCAAAGCAACCATTGACGATTTAGATTTAGGATTAATACAGGCGTTTCTTCAGGAAGTAAAAAGCGATTTATACGAAGAAAGCAAACAAATCCCTTTTACCGATTTGTGTCTCAATATGAAAATTGTAAATGGTCCAAAAGAAGCATTACGCCCGTTAAATGTGGGACTTTTATTTTTTTCTCGAAATCCGGAAAAGTTTCTCGAGCGCTCTTGGATTGAATTGGTCATTCATAAAGACAAAACTGGTAAGAATTTCGCCGAAAAATATTTCAAAGGTCCTATTCATTATCAACTAAGAGCCGTATTAGACTATTTCAAAAACAATGTGATTGAAGAAACAGTCGAAAAAGTAGCACATAAAGCAGAAGCCAACCGCCATTTTAATTTTCCTTATGTAGCCATAGAAGAGGCTTTGTCTAATGCCGTATATCATAAAAGCTATGAAATGGACAAACCTATTGAGGTACAATTATGGCCGGACAGAATTGAAATTCTAAGTTTCCCTGGTCCAGTTCCGCCAGTAGATGCACAAATATTGAAACAAAATAAACGCATCGTAGCACGCGATTACCGCAACCGCCGCATTGGTGATTTACTCAAAGAACTACACCTGACCGAAGGACGTGGCACGGGTTTCCCTACCATAAGAAACGCTATGAAGGAAAATGGTGCTCCAGAACCCATTTTTGAAACAGACGAACAAAGCACCTATTTCCTTTCGGTTTTACTGGTAAAAGAACAAAAAACAGATGCTATTGAAGCAGTTCCTTTTACCAATTTAGAAGAGCTTAGTTACTTTTTAGACACCCTGAGTAACCTAGATAACGACCAAGATAACGACCAAGATAAATCCAGTGATAATAAGGGATTAGAGGTTTTAAACACTTGGAGTGACCTAGCTAACGACCTAGCTAACGACCTAGCTGGTAACCTAGCTGTTCAAATTATAGAAAGTGATCTTAATGACAAAGCACTTTCAATTTTGAAGGTATTGGAAGAGCCTAAAAAAAGAGTGGAAATTCTAGAACATATTGGGCTTCGTAATCACTCTGATAACCGAGAAAAATATTTAGACCCATTAGTAAAATTAGGATGGATAGCAATGACCATTCCGGATAAACCAACACATAAAGACCAAAAATACAAACGTACCGTTCAGGGAGAAATACTTCATAAACTGATAACTCGGTAAAATCGAAAATAATGTAGTATTTTAGACGCATCAATAAAAAACCATGCATAGCAACTTTACCTTTCTTCAACAGGAATTCCCAGAAATCTACCGAGAGATTGCAGATGCCGAAAAACACACCTTTACGGCACCACGTTATGCTGCCTTATTGTGTCGAAGTACACTGGAAAAAACCATGTTTTGGTTGTATAAAAACGATGAAGATTTAGAGTTGCCTTATGACACCAAATTGGGTGCCCTACTCCACAACGAAAGTTTCAAAAACATACTCAAACCAAGTATGCTAATGGAATTGGATATTGTACGCTTGAATGGTAACAATGCAGCCCATGGCAAAACCGTAAGGGCTTTAGATGCTTTGCAATCCTTGAAAAATAGTTTTCGCTTTTTGACTTTTTTAAGCAAATATTACAGCGAAAACAATCCTGACATTCCAGAGTTTGACGAAAGAGTAATTCCTTACGGAGATACCAATGATAAAAATACCAAGCAACTCCAGGCACTTGCCGAAAAGCTGGAACAAGAACGCGCCGAAGCTCAAAAAGCATTAAAAGAACAAGAAAAACTAGCCGAAGAGAACGATTTACTACGCAAACAATTAGAAGCACAATTACAGCTTATTGCCGATCGTAAAGAGGAACGTTTTCAGGAAATTTCTGTAGAGCAAGCCATTCCGGAACTGACATCCGAACACCAAACACGTCTTTTATTAATCGACTTATTATTGAGAGAAGCCGGTTGGGATAAACTGAGAGAAGGGCGAGAAATAGAATTTGAAGTAAGCGGAATGCCACTGACTACCAATCCATCAGGAAAAGGTTTTGTCGATTATGTGCTATGGGGTGATAATGGTTTACCCTTGGCAGTGGTAGAAGCCAAAAGTACCATTCACTCTGCCTCCAAAGGAAAGCACCAAGCTAGTCTATATGCCGATTGTTTAGAAAAAAGTACGGGGCAACGTCCAATAATTTTTTACAGCAACGGTTTTGAAACCCATATTTGGGACGATACCTTTTATCCTGATAGAAAAGTACAAGGTTTTTATACTAAAGAAGAATTACAAGTTCTGATTGAAAGACGTTTTGCACGTAAAGATCTAAGAGAATTTAGCGTAAATACAAATATAGCAGGACGGTATTATCAACTGGAAGCCATCAAACGAGTGGCAGAACATTTGGTAACCACTAACCAAAACAAACTCAAAGGAACGAGCAGAAAAGCCTTGTTGGTGATGGCAACCGGAAGCGGAAAAACAAGAACCGCAGCGGCTATAGTCGATATGTTTACCAAATGCAATTGGGCAAAAAGAATATTGTTTTTGGCAGATAGGAACGCCTTGGTCACCCAAGCCAAAAATGCTTTCAAGGAACATTTGCCGCACTTGTCGGCAATTGATTTAACCAAAGAGAAAGAAGATAATGGTACCAGAGTGGTTTTTTCGACCTACCCAACGATCTTAAATAAAATTGACAGCCTCAAAACCGAAGACGAACGCTTTTATGGTGTAGGTCATTTTGATGTGATTATCATTGATGAAGCACACCGTTCTGTATATCAAAAATACCAATCTATCTTTAATTATTTCGATTGTATACTAATTGGATTAACCGCTACTCCTAAAAAAGAAATCGATAAAAATACCTATGGTTTATTCGAAATTGAAGACGATAATCCAACCTATGCCTACGAATTAAACAAAGCGGTTGCGGATAATTATCTAAAACCACCAAAAGCTTTTAAAATACCACTTAAATTTCCACGAGAAGGTATTGTCTATGAGGATCTTTCAGAGGAAGACAAAAAGCGTTTCAAGGAACTCTTTGGAGTGCAATTTGGTGATGAAAACCAAGTATATAACGTAGATAAAAGCAAAATAAATACTTGGTTGTACAATACCGATACCATCGACAAAGTATTAGACTATTTGATGACCAATGGTCAGAAAATTGCTGGAGGCGATAAATTGGGTAAGACCATTCTTTTTGCAAAAAACCACAAACATGCCACTTTTATTGAGGAACGCTTCAATAAAAACTATCCGCAATATGGAGGTAGTTTCCTTCGGGTAATTGACAATTACGAAGACAAAGCACAAGATTTGCTGGAGAAATTCTGTTTTGACAAAGGCGATGAAAAAGAGCCTCAAATTGCAGTTTCCGTAGATATGATGGATACTGGTGTTGATGCACCCAGAGTATTGAACTTAGTCTTTTTCAAAGAGGTAAAATCCTATTCCAAATACT
>CAILTC010000548.1 GCA_903837025.1 uncultured Bacteroidota bacterium
CACACTTCGAAGGTCAGACCAAAACAAAATTAGGGAATAGAGAAGTAGTTGCGCCAGTAAGTCAAGCGGTGAGCGAGATGATTGAGAATTATTTGGAAGAAAATCCAAATGATGCTCGAGTTATTGTTCAAAAAGTGATTTTGGCTGCTCAGGCTCGTCACGCCGCTAAAAAAGCACGTGAAATGGTACAGCGAAAAACCGTTATGGGTGGAGGCGGATTGCCAGGTAAACTTTCGGATTGTTCGGAACAAGATCCTCAAAAATGTGAGGTATATCTTGTCGAGGGAGATTCGGCAGGTGGAACAGCAAAACAAGGACGTGACCGCGCCTTTCAAGCTATTTTACCATTACGTGGTAAGATTTTGAATGTCGAAAAAGCGATGCATCACAAAGTTTTCGAAAACGAAGAAATCAGAAATATATTTACTGCACTTGGTGTAACCGTTGGGACAGAAGAGGACAGCAAAGCTTTGAATATCTCAAAATTGCGTTACCATAAAGTTATTATTATGTGTGATGCCGATGTCGATGGGAGTCACATTTCTACTTTGATTTTGACATTCTTCTTCCGTTTTATGAAAGAATTGATCGAAGAAGGGCATGTATATATAGCAGCGCCACCTTTGTATTTAGTTAAAAAAGGAAACAAGAAGGAATACGCTTGGACGGAAGATCAACGCGATCAAGCTAATGCTAGAATGGGTGGAAGCGCTGGAATTCAGCGTTATAAAGGTCTTGGAGAAATGAATGCGGAACAATTATGGGAAACTACAATGGATCCAAGTTTCAGAACCTTACGTCAAGTAAATATTGACAGTCTTGCCGAAGCAGATAGAGTTTTTTCCATGTTAATGGGAGATGAGGTGCCGCCAAGAAGAGAATTTATCGAGAAAAATGCGGTTTATGCTAATATTGATGCGTAATTAAATAATTAAACAACAACGAATAAAAAATATAAAATGAAAGTTACAATTGTAGGAGCAGGGAATGTGGGAGCATCTTGCGCAGATTCAATTTCTTATAGAGGAATTGCAAGTGAAGTAGTATTATTAGATATTAGAGAAGGTTTTGCCGAAGGTAAAGCAATGGATATTTCTCAATGTGCTACTAATACAGGTTTTAATACCAAAGTATCAGGAGTTACAAATGATTATTCTAAAACAGCTAACAGTGATGTAGTTGTTATTACTTCAGGAATTCCTAGAAAACCAGGAATGACTCGTGAAGAATTAATCGGTATCAACGCAGGAATTGTAAAAACAGTTGCTGATAATGTTTTGACACATTCTCCTAATGCAATTATTGTGGTAGTTTCAAACCCTATGGATACAATGACTTATTTGACATTGAAAGCTACAGGTTTACCAAAAAACAGAATTATCGGAATGGGTGGAGCTCTTGACAGTTCTCGTTTTAGATATTATTTGTCAAAAGCATTAGACAAACCATCCAATGATGTTTCTGCAATGGTTATTGGTGGTCACGGTGATACAACCATGATTCCATTAACTAGATTAGCTTCTTATAATGGTATTCCAGTTTCTGAATTTTTATCAGAAGAAGAATTAGCTAAAGTTGCTGCCGATACTATGGTTGGTGGAGCTACTTTAACAGGTCTTTTAGGAACTTCAGCTTGGTATGCACCAGGAGCTTCAGTAGCTTATTTGGTTGATAGTATTTTGAATGACCAAAAGAAAATGATTGCTTGTTCAGTAATGTTGGACGGTGAATATGGTCAAAGCGATATTTGTATCGGTGTTCCATGTATTATTGGTAAAAACGGAATCGAACAAATTCTTGACATTAAATTAAGTGATGCTGAAAAAGCGGCTTTCGCCAAAAGTGCTGATGCAGTACGTAATATGAATGCTGACCTTAAATCGGTTTTGGCATAATAATTTAGGTATAAAAAAAAGAAGACTGCACTTTTGCAGTCTTTTTTTTGATATTAATCAATAAATAAATTGGTTAATCTTTTCGTTAATTATATATTTGCTCGGTTTAAAAAATAATGAACTAATTTTTAACACTTTATTCTTTGTAATAAAAGGCGTTAGAGCTTAATTTATAAGGGGGTAAACAAAAAATAAATACAATAAATAATTAATTTTTAGTAATAATGCAGAATAAAGGACTTATTAAATTTTTCGCAATTTTATTTGCAATGGTAAGTATTTACCAGCTTTCTTTCACTTTTGTTTCAAGTAAAATAAAAAGTGATGCAAAATCTTTTGCTAATGGAAATTCTGAAAAAGAAGTAAAATATTTAGATTCCATTGGAAAAGAAAAAGTGTTTAATCTTGGATTTACAAGCTTTACTTTCAATGAAGTAAAAGACAAACAAATCAACAAAGGTCTTGACTTAGAAGGTGGTATTAATGTAATACTACAAATCTCAGTTAGAGACGTTTTGAAAGGATTATCTAATAATTCGAAAAATCCTATTTTCAATAAGTCTTTGGCGGATGCCACTGCAAACCAAAAAGGAAATCAAACGTATCTTAATGCTTTCTTCGAAGCTTTTGATGCCAATTCTAAAGGATCCGTAAAACTGGCTTCACCTGAAATTTTTGCAAATAGAACATTGCAAGGACAAGGCGGAATCGATTTTCAAATGACCGATGCACAAGCTCAAAAAGTAATCAAAAGAAAAGTTGATGAATCTGTAGAAAGTGCTTTTGGAGTACTAAGAAAACGTATCGATAAATTTGGAGTTACACAACCGAACATTCAAAAATTAGGAGAGTCTGGAAGAATTCTTGTAGAACTTCCTGGTGCCAAAGATGTGGATAGAATCAAAAAATTATTGCAAAGTACTGCTCAATTAGAATTTTGGGAAACGTATAAAGCAGATGAAATTGGTACTTTCTTGATGGCTGCGAATGAGGCATTGAAAAAAACTGAAATCAAAAAAACAGAAGTTAAAACAGTTGCCAAAGATACTTTGAGTGCTTTATTAACGGATAAAAAAGATTCAACAGCTACAAAATCAGGTAAAGGACCAATCATCGATAAAATTATCGCTGGTGGTGGTGGACCGGTTTTAGGTCAATTTTCTCCAAAAGATACTGCTTTAATTGGTGGTTATTTAAGAAGAGCAGATATCAGAATTTTATTGGCACCAGAACAACACTATGCGAAATTTGTTTGGGGAAAACCAACAACTATAAAAGATGTAAAAGGAAAATCTGTTGATGTAGTAGAATTATATGCCTTAAAAGGAAATAGAGACAATGTTGCTTCAATGGGTGGTGGTGTAGTTACTGATGCGAAAGATTCATTCGATCAAATGGGAAAACCTGCGGTTACTATGCAAATGAACGGTCAAGGAGCTAAAGCTTGGGAAGAATTAACAGGTAAGGCTTATACTCAAAAAAGTAATATTGCAATTGTACTTGATAATATTGTATATTCTGCTCCTGGTGTTTCTAGTGGTCCAATTTCTGGTGGTAGATCGGAAATTACGGGTTCTTTTGATATTTCTGAATCTAAAGATTTAGCTAACGTACTTAGAGCGGGTAAACTTCCTGCTGCTGCAGATATTATTCAATCAGAAATGGTTGGTCCTTCATTAGGTCAAGAAGCAATTGATAACGGAACAACTTCTGCAATTGTAGGGTTGCTTTTGGTATCACTTTGGATGATGGTGTATTACGGAAAAGCGGGTTGGTATGCTAATGTAGCTTTGGCAGTCAACTTATTATTCTTATTTGGAATTTTAGCAAGCTTAGGTGCTGTTCTTACTTTGCCTGGTATTGCTGGTATTGTTTTGACAATGGGTACTGCTGTAGATGCGAATATCATTATTTACGAAAGAGCAAAAGAGGAATTACGTTCGGGTAAATCACTCGAAGAAGCTGTTAAAACGTCTTACGGATGGAAAGGGGCAATGCGTTCTATTGTTGATGCGAATGTGACTCACATTTTAACAGGTGGTGTATTGTTTATCTTTGGTTCAGGACCAATTAAAGGTTTTGCTACTACATTATTAATTGGTATTATAACCTCTTTATTTACTTCTATCTTTATCGCTAGAATATTTATTGATTGGAGTATTAGCAAAAACAATAACTTATCATTTATCACAGGTTTCTCTAAAAACTTCTTTACTAATTTCCACTTTGATTTCTTGAAAATTAAAAAATGGACGTATGCATTTTCTGCAATTGTAACCATAGTTAGTATTGTTTCACTTTGTACAAATGGTCTTGATCAAGGGGTAGATTTTGTTGGAGGAAGAACTTTCCAAATCCGTTTCGAGAAACCAGTTCAAGCCGAAGAAGTGAAACTAGAACTTGTAAAAGTTTTTGGAAGTGCTGAAGCAAAAGTATTCGGTAACGATAATCAATTGAAAATTACCACAAAATACAAAGTAAACGAACACGGAATAAAAGCAGATTTAGAAGTAAATAAATTATTGTTTGATAATTTAAAACAACACTATTCTGCCGGATTAACGTATGACAAATTTGTAAATGCTTACGAAGGTAAAAAATACGGTATTGTTCTAGCTTCAAAAGTGGGGCCAACAATTGCTGAAGATATTAAAACCAACGCTTACTGGGCTGTTATTGGTGCTATGCTTATCGTAGGCTTGTATTTAGTAATCAGTTTTAGAAAATGGCAATACAGTTTAGGAGCGATTGCTGCTGTTGTACATGATGTTATTTTTGTATTAGGAATTTATTCTTTACTTTATAAATACATGCCTTTTGGTATGGAAATCGATCAACACTTTATCGCTGCGATTCTAACAGTAATTGGTTACTCCATGAATGATACTGTTATTGTATTTGATAGAGTTCGTGAATTTTTAGATGGTAAAAAAGCAAAAGGTAACTTTAATAGTATTGTAAACCAATCTATTAATAGTACAATGTCTAGAACGATCAATACGTCATTAACAATGATTATGGTATTATTAATCATGTTCATTTTTGGTGGTGAGTCTATTAGAGGATTTATCTTTGCTATGCTTATTGGTATTATAGTAGGAACGTACTCTTCATTGTTTATCGCTACACCAGTTTTATGTGATACAATGTCAGAAGAAGAACATAGAAAAATTGAAGAATCTCACAATTCATAAAACTATTCAATTTTGCATAATAGGAAAGACTCGAATTTTATTCGGGTCTTTTTTTTTGTTTAATAGTCAAGCTAAATTGCAATTGGCTTTTCTTTTGTTGGACGTTAATCAAATAAATTAAATTTTATATATTTACTTTCTATTGCTATAACCCCCCAAATTTTATAGTAACCCCAATACTTAGAACAATGGAAAAATATATGAAAGCATTTGTGTTTTTGTTTTTGATTTCAACTTTTTCGAAAGCAAGCGTTTTACCTGCAAATAATTTTAGTAACGATAGAATTTCGATTCTTGCTACAGCTCCACCAACAGTAACTACGCCAATTTATTTATGTCAAAATAGTGTTGCCATTCCTTTGACAGCAACATTTTTAGCTGGTGCAACTCATAATTGGTACGGAACAAATGTAGTTGGAGGCGCTGCAACTACTACGGCACCTACACCAAATACAAGTAATGTGGGAACAACAACTTATTATGTTAGTCAAACTATTGGAGGTGTCGAAAGTACTCGTGTTTCGATTGTTGTAAATATAGTTGCTGATAACGGCGCAACAATTCTAACTTTTTGATGCGATGCTTCCCAAATTTTGGCTGCTGACAAAAATAGTTCTGTATTTTTTGATTGGGCTAATAACCCTTTAATTCCTGATAATTGGTATAATTATTCTTATTCTATTGATGGTGGTGTGGCTGTTACAGGTACTACTGGATTTTCGCATTATCAGGTGTTTGGTATGTTACCAGGGCAATCTGCTACTTTAATTTTATCGGCAGTAACTCATCCTTGTGCTACGCAAACATTGACTTGTAGTGTTCCTTGCGGTGCTTCTGCTGTAACGCCTACTTTTGTACCAATACCTACAGTTTATTGTGTTAATGATGTCGCACCCTCTTTGCCAAACCCAACAAATATTCCTGCTTTAGCTGGTACTTGGAGCCCTTCAACGATTAGTACTTCAGTTGCAGGAACAACAAACTATATTTTTACACCAGATTCTAAATTATTTCCCTGTGCCTTGTCGAAAGCAGTAACAATAACAGTAAAACCATTGGTTATTCCGGTTTTTACAGGAATCCCAGCAACGGTATGTCAAAATTCGACAGCTCCAAATTTACCTCCAAATTCGTCAAACACTCCTTCTATTGTTGGAGTTTGGAATCCTGTATTTGTGGATACTTCTATTTTGGGAGCTACAACATATACTTTTACACCAAACTCAGGACAATGCGACTCTACAACTCCAATAACGGTTGATATCACTGTGGTGCATCCTGCTAATTCTTTGGTAAAAGTAGATTGGACAGTTACTAATGCTTTCGCTGATAATCAAATTATTACTGTTACTGCAACAGCTCCCGGAAATTATCTCTATCAATTAGATAATGGCCCTTTTCAAGACAGTCCAATTTTTGAATATGTAGCATCTGGAACGCATTCGATAACTGTTAAAGATTTCTATGGTTGTAATACTCCAATGACGGTAAATGATATTTTGGTTATTAATTATCCAAAATTTTTCACTCCAAACGCTGATGGATTTAACGATACATGGAATATTTTTGATTTAAAAAATCAATTGGATTCAAGGATATTTATATTTGACCGCTACGGAAAATTATTAAAAGAAATTAGTCCGAGCGGAACAGCTTGGGACGGAAATTATATTGGAAATCCAATGCCTTCTGCTGATTATTGGTTTACTGTAGAATACACGGAAAATAATAGTGTCAAAAAATTTAAGTCTCATTTTTCGTTGAAACGATAAATGCAAAAAGCTTCCGAAATTTGGAAGCTTTTTTGAATATAAATGGAACTTAATGGATTAGATTTTAACTGGTTTCTCAGCAGTAAATACAAAATACAATCCAACCAAAACGCAAGGAATACTAAGCCATTGGCCGGTCGAAAGCAATCCTAATGATTTTTCGAAACCACCTTGACTTTCTTTCAAAAATTCAACAAAGAAACGTACTGTGAATAAAAGCACAAGAAATAATCCAAATAAGAACCCTGATTTTTGTCTTGCATCTGTTTTCCAATACATGAAAAATAAGATAGCAAATACAAAAATATAAAAGAAGGCTTCATATAGTTGTGTTGGATGTTTTGCTGGAACTTGTTGAAGTAAATTTGCGAATTTTGGATCTGTTGCTATGGCGTGATACGCTTCTTTAGGTGTTGCTAATTGAGTTTCATTTACATCATCTCTATGTGAGAAATGATCTCTTAAGAATCGAATTCCAAGAGGAGAACCGGTTTCTTTTCCAACAATTTCAGAATTGAAAAAATTTCCAAAACGAACAAAAATAGCGCCACTGGATACCGGAATTACAATTCTATCTAAGATCCATAGCATTGGTTTTTTCATTATTTCTTTACTGAAAAAATACATGGCTACTACTATTGCAATTGCAGCTCCATGGCTTGCAAGACCTTGGTACCCGGTAAATTCAAATTTTGGGTCAAATCGAAATGGTAAAAATATTTCTAATAAATGATTACGGAAATATTCCCAATCATAAAATAAAACATGACCCAATCGGGCTCCTATAAGCGTAGACAAAACAATCCAAATAAATAAGGAATCTAATTTTTCTATAGATTCATTTTCTCTTTCGAAAATATTTTTCATAATATACCATCCTAAACCAAATGCGATTACAAACATTAGGCTGTAAAAACGAATTACAAAAAAGCCTAAATCAATTCCTTCCGAAGGATTCCAAACTATGTTTAAAGCGTGTGTCATTTTTTTTTTTATTTACTGTAAAAATACATTTTTTGTTTTGAGTAGGATGTTTTATCAATCCTAGTTGTATCATTTCTTAGGAGGAACTGGATCATACCCTTTTCTTCCCCAAGGATGACAACTCATTATTCTTTTCGTTCCTAAATAACCACCATAAAATAAGCCGTGTTTTTGTAAAG
>CAILTC010000549.1 GCA_903837025.1 uncultured Bacteroidota bacterium
GCTGCATATCATCTCTAACATAACTTGCGGCTGGCATAACCGAATCAAAATTAGGTTTTGCATAGAAATAAACCGAACCTGTTATAAAATGTTTCACGCTATCCGTCACGTAAAACTGTGAGTTTGTGGCTGCATTACCATTAACTCGGTAAAACATTCCATATACTTTTTTTGTAGGATTCAAAAACGGCTGTTCAAGGATATTATCTGCTTTAATAACATGTTCGTAAGTCAGTTTTTGAGCATCACGAAGCAATTTATTGACATTATTATTTACCGGTTTATACGTAATATAAATGGTAGCTTTCATCTTTGGATACGAAATCGTAAACCCACAATCCTCCTGACCTTTGATAATCGCTTCCGAATTCATTTCGAATGTAAAAGGACATTCATTTTCGAAATTCACATATTTAGCCTGGGGATAATCTAATCGCAAATAACTAGATGGCTTGGGTAACACCTCTTTTTTACAACTAAAAACAGAAAATAACAGTACTGAAAAGAGGGAAAAAGCGATTGTTTTTTTTAACATTTGAATTTATTCAATGGTGACTTTTATTTGTTTGATGCGTTTTTTATCTACTGCTTCAACGGTAAAAACACAATTTTTGTATGCAATTTTTTGATCTTTTTTAGGAAAGTTTCCAACAATTTCGAGAAGGAATCCCGCCAATGTTTCGGCTTCTCCTTTTTTTACTTCAAATAGATCTTCATCAACATCGATAATTCTATAAAAATCCTTGAGGTTTGTTTTTCCTTCAAAAAGATAATTTTTGTCATCTATTTTTGAATAATTGACGTTTTCGTTATCAAATTCATCGCTGATATCGCCCACAATTTCTTCGATAATATCTTCAAGTGAAACCAATCCAGAAGTTCCTCCATATTCATCGACCACAATGGCCATGTGACTTTTTTTGGTTTGAAAATCTTTTAGCAAATTGTCGATTTTCTTATTTTCAGGAACAAAAAACGGTTCTCTCAATAAGCTTTTCCAATCAAAATCATCATTATCAATATGCGGAAGCAAATCTTTTACAAATAAAATACCTTCAATCTGGTCAATATTATCTTTATAAACCGGGATTCGAGAAAAACCTTTTTCGATAATTTTGGAATAAATAACAGCAAAAGATTCTTCAATTTCTAATGCAAAAATATCGATTCTAGGACTCATGACCTGTTTGGTATCGGTATTACCAAAACTCACAATTCCTTCTAATATTTTTTGTTCATCGGTCGAAGTTTCTTCAGTATCGGTCAATTCTAAGGCTTGAGATAATTGTTCTACAGAAAAATTTGTTTTTTGTTTCCCCAATTTGTTGTGCAAGTAAATCGTTATTTTGCGCATAGGCAAACTGATAGGCGAAAGAACAATATCGAGTCCCGCAAGAGGATAAGCAACCAACTTGGCAAACTTGACATTATTCCTATTGGCATATACTTTGGGCAAAACTTCTCCAAATAACAAAATCAAAAAAGTAACCAATACCACTTCAAAAATAAATTTTAAAACAGGTGAAACAATTGCAGAAAATATATTATGCCCTACAAATGAGAACAAAATAACCACTCCAATATTGATGAAATTATTGGCTACAAGAAGTGTGGCTAGTAACTTTTTGGGCTTTTCTAAAAGTTCAGAAATTATTTTTCCTTTCGAAGGATGTTCCAGCAAAGTGTCATCAATGTCTTTTTGTGACAAGGAAAACAGGGCAACCTCGGCACCAGAAACCAATGCAGAGCAAAATAGCAAAGCGAAAATCGCAATAAAACCAAATACTAGATCCGTATCTAGGGTGTAAATAAAATGAAAACTGGGCTCTGGGTCCAAATTAAAAAAGATTAGTTAAACAATTAAAACGGCAAATCATTTTCAGGAAAACCGTTTTTCTCAGGCGTAAAGTTAGTGTTTTTTGAAATTTCAAGCTTAGGATTTTGTTTGTTGTTTTCACTTTCTTTCTTGGTAGACAAGAAAGTAAACTCCGTAACTTGAATTTCGGTTGTATGTTTTGCAGTACCATCTTCGGCTTGCCACTGGCGCGATTTAATGCGTCCTTCTACATATATTTTATCTCCTTTCGAAAGGAATTTTTCACATAATTCAGCGGCTTTATTACGAACAACCAGATTATGCCACTCGGTAGAAATAATTTTTTCGTTGGTTGTTTTGTTGATATAGACTTCATTTGTCGCCAACTGAAATCTCCCAATACAATTCCCACCATCAAAATAGTGCATCTTGACATCCTCGCCCAGATAACCTATTAACATCACTTTATTTAGTGTTCCGTTCATTATTATCTATCATTATTAAATTCAAAGATACCTATTTTAGGTAAAATTAATTCCTTTCGATAAAATTAAAAATCACAATCGGAAAAGGAAACGTTTTCAAAGTTTCGGCATCAATGCCGTTTTCAATTACTCCTTTTACATTTACTTTCCAAAACTTAATATGCAAATGCTGATGCGATAATTTATGAATGATACTTGTCTCATTGCATTCTTCAATACTTAAAATGGTGTTATTCTCGAAAAATTGGTCTTGAATACTAGTCGAAATACCGTCAAAACTTTCAACATCATCAGTTTCTATCAATGGGAATTCATAGAGATTATGCCAAATCCCTTTTGCAGTTCGCTTTTGAATAATTGTATTTTCCTTTTCATCAGCTACGACCAAATAATTAAAAAATCGATTCCGAACTTTTAGTTTCTTATTATTTACGGGTAATTGATCCACTTTCTTTTTTTGCAAAGCAGCACAACTTGTGTTGAAAACACAAATACCACAATTAGGACTTTTAGGAACACATTGCAAAGCACCAAACTCCATAATAGCCTGATTAAAAAGAGCGGGATTGTCTTTTGGCATCAATTCGAAAGCCAAGGCGGCGAACTCTTTTTTGGCGGAAGCCACGGCAATATCAGTTTCCACATCAAAATAGCGCGACAAAACCCGAAAAACATTCCCATCAACAACCGGAACGGCTTCATTATAGGAGAAGGAAGCGATTGCAGCAGCGGTGTATTCGCCAACACCTTTTAATTTTAACAAGTCTTTATATATAGGAGGAAACACACCCGACAATTCCTGAGCCACAAATTGTGCCGTTTTATGCAAATTTCGAGCACGAGAATAATAGCCCAAACCCTGCCAAAGTTTCAAAACTTGTTCTTCATTGGCATTTGCCAAGTCAAAAACAGTTGGAAATGCATTCATAAAAGAAAGAAAAAAGGGTGTTCCCTGCGCTACTCGCGTCTGTTGAAGAATGATTTCGGAGAGCCAAATTGGGTAAGGATCTACAGTATTACGCCAAGGTAAATCCCTTTTATTTTTTAAATACCATTGTATTAACGACTTAGTGAAATTCATGATTAAATTTTGAACAACAAAAGTAAAAGTTTATGTCATTAAATTTTAATGAATTAGCTTGAATAATTGTTTTTTTAATTGCTATATTTGCAATCTCAAAAATTAGTATAGTATTTTAAATTACGCAAGAAAATGACTAAAGCAGATATCGTAGCGAAAATCGCAGAAAAATTAGGTCTTGAAAAAGGAGATGTTCAA
>CAILTC010000550.1 GCA_903837025.1 uncultured Bacteroidota bacterium
ATGGAAAGTTTGAAGTGGAAATAAAAAAGCATCCTTTTCAGAATGCTTTTAGATTGTTTTATTTAGATTCTTTGATCCAAGTATTGATTTTCTTTTCTAATAAGTCTAATGGCAAAGCACCAGATTCCAGCACTTTCTCATGGAATTTTTTGATGTCAAATTTTGATCCCATTTGAGTTTCGGCTTTCTTGCGCAATTCTCTAATTTTCAACTGCCCAATTTTATAAGATAATGCTTGTCCCGGAATAGCCATATAACGTTCGATTTCTGTAGTGATTCCTGACTCACTTTCGGCTTCATTATCCATAGAATATTTTATGGCTTGTTCTCTTGTCCAGTTTTTAGAGTGAATACCTGTGTCGACCACTAATCGAATCGCCCGGTGCATTTCGTCGTTTAACATCCCTAAATATTGGTATGGATCTTTGTATAAACCCAATTCTTTGCCTAAACTTTCGCAATATAAAGCCCAGCCTTCAGTGTATGCGCCAAAGCCATTGTATTTTCTAAAATCGGGTAAAGTGGTGCTTTCTTGTTGTAATGAAATTTGAAAATGATGTCCCGGAATCGCTTCATGCAGGAATAAATCTTCGTCTTCTAAGACATTGTAATTGGCGACATCAGGAATTGGAACATAAAAAATTCCCGGTCTTGATCCGTCAGCAGTTCCTTGATTGTATTCGGCACTTGCTGTTTTTTCTCTAAACGCTTCGGTTCTTCTGATTTCAAATTTTGTTTTGGGCTGCAAGGAGAAAAGCTTGTCAATATTTGGTTTGATGCGGCTGTAAATAGCCTCAAAATTAGCAATAACTTCTTCGGGTTTTTTGAATGGTTTGAGTTCTTTTTTGTTGCGAACGGCATTCAAAAATTCTTTCAGCGTTCCTTTAAATCCAACTTTTTTTTTTACTTTTTCCATTTCGGCATTCAAACGAGCTACTTCGCTTAAACCCAGTTTGTGAATTTCTTCTGGCGTAATTTCGGTAGTTGTCCATTGTTTTGCATACAATTTGTACAATTTCTTACCATTTGGCAAACTCCCGATTCCGCTCGTAGTTCTTGATGCTGGAAGGTATTCTTTTTTCAAAAAATCAGTCATTTTTTTGAACTGTGGAATCAATTTTTCGTTTATTGTCGCCGTGTATTTTGCTATTAAATCTTTCTTTACTTCGTCAGAAAAAGTATTTGGCATTAATTTTATCGAAGAATAGAAAAGGTTGTCTTCAATTTTAGGAGTTGGCATATCTGCAAATTGCGGAATTACTTTTTCGGTTAAAGCTTTGGGTAAAACCATTCCTTTTTGGATTCCTTTTTTCATGTAAACCATAGCCGAATCGATCCAAACGGAATAGGTATCCATTCTTTTTAGGAAGTTTCTATAATCTTTTTCGGTTTTGAATGGTTGTGCACTTGCTCCTCCAGCAAGCTGTCCCATCGTTAAGTGCGTTCCCCAAAATTGTTGAACAGGTATTAAATTGGTGTCGTATTTAAGTAATTCCGAACCAGTCCCAGTTTCCCATTTTATGATGTCGAAACTCGTTTTTTCTTCAATAGATAATTTTGTGGTATCGACCGTGGCCAAAGTCTTTTCGTATTTGTCAAAAAATGCGGCTTGTTTTTTGCGATAGGAATCGGTCATCTCCAATTGCAATTGGTCATTGTATTCGTTTTGCCCGTTGAATGTGGCATCAAGTGGATTTAACTCGTTTTTTTCCTTGAAATAGTTATCCGTTATTGACTTGAAATTAGGAGAATTTTCTCTGGTTTTACAATTGGTTAAAAATAATGACACTAGAATCATTGCGGAAAACAGCTGTATTTTTTTCATAAAGAATTGAATTAGTTTGGTAAAACTAAATATTTCTAATGACTTATGATATTAAAAACGAATAAATTAACCGTGATAAACTCTGGATGCAATTATTTTTCCCTCTTTGATTTCTAATATTTCGGCAATGAGCATA
>CAILTC010000551.1 GCA_903837025.1 uncultured Bacteroidota bacterium
AACATCGATGATCGATATTTCAGATGGATTATCGTCCGAGATTATGCATTTGTGCAAACAATCAAAAGTGGGTTGTAATTTGTATGAAGATAAATTACCGCTTGATCCTCAATTTATGAATGTGTGCGAAGAGTTTAATTTGGATGCAACAACAGTAGCTATAAATGGTGGTGAAGATTACGAATTACTTTTCACCATCGCAATGGAAGATTTTGACAAAATCAAAGGAAATCCAAATTTCACCATTATTGGACACATGACTCAGGAAAGCGAAGGAATACATTTGGTAACACGTGCCAATACTCGAATTCCGTTGAAAGCTCGTGGCTGGAATGCTTTGAGCGAAGAATAAATTAAGACCATAAAAAACCGGTTTTTTAGTAAAATACCGGTTTTTTTTTATGTTATCAAATATCTAAAAAAGGAGGCCTTTATTTTTAGCTTCTTTCACTAACTCAATATCGCTATCCTCTTTTATAGCTAATAATATTTTTAGATTTTGTATTCTCTTTTCGATTGCTTCTAAAGATATTGGGACATATTGTGGAATATCTTTTACGTTTGTTCCTTTTGAAATATGAAAAAGAATTTGTTTGTCAAAAAGGTCTATCGCTATGGTTTCATGCAAATCTAGATCCATCATTTTTTGAATCGACTGACTGTAATAAACTTCATTATTTATTACTTTATCGAAGCCAAAAAGTAATTCATCGAATGTTAAATCGTTTTTTATAACGAGTCCACTAGGATTTATTGAGTCGATTATGTTTTTTATTTTCAATAATTCAGTGTACATCGTCAGCAAAATAATTTTGCATTTTGGCATATATTCATTCAACAATTTCGCTAAATCTTCGCCAGACATAATGCCTTTTTCTTCATAAGTTGGCATACTGATATCTAGAAAAGCAATATCAAAAACAATCGTTTCTGGATTTGTAATAATATCATACGCTGATTTACAATCTTTAGCAGATGAAATAGAAAACTCAAATTCTTTTGGGTTGTATCGTGTGATAGCGTTCTTATAACCTTGAATAATAAAGGGATGGTCATCAACAATTAATATGTTGTTTTTTATCATTGGCCGATTTAAATCATCAATTATCATTTTTCATTTTTTTAAATTGGAACTGTAACCGTAATTGTTGTTCCTTCTCCTATTTTAGATTTTACTTCGAAAGTCCCTTCACATTCATTAATTCTAGAAAGCATATTTTGTAAGCCAATCCCTTTTTTGCCTTTGTGTACATTAAATCCAACTCCGTTATCGGAAATTAATAAACGCAAATTACCATCTTCTTTTTTGAATTCAACCTTGATTAAATTGGCATTAGCATACTTATTTATATTTTGCAATGATTCCTGAACAATTCGGTATAAATTAATTTTGACGGCATTGGTCATTGATTCCCATTTAATGGCAGAATCGATTGTTGAAACTAATTGGGGTTTGAAGGTCTTTTTTTGATCTTCAAATAGGTTATCAATAATGGCAACGAAGTTATTAATTAATTCTGATTTCTCCCTATTCAAATCATGTGAAATTTCGCGAATATCCTGTTCGATACTTTTCAACTCCGATAAGTAAATATTTCTTTGAAAAGCTCCGTCTTCATCATTAATTTTATTCAAACTATCCAAGTTCATCCTAACACCAAACATCCTACCTAGTACACCGTCATGTAATTCTTGAGCAACTCGTTTTTTTTCTTTTATTCGAGTAGTTTCGACATTACCCTGTTGAGAAATCATTAGATTATAAATTTCTTCATTTACTTTTTGTTGTTCTTGTTTGTAGAGCAGTTCTCTATTTTTAACTTTTTGCGCTTTGATGATATACAAAAACATACCTAATATTAAAATAAAACCAAAAATATAAACCAAATTCCTGTTTTGGGTGGTTAAATCTTTGTTTTCCTGTTTTATTTGATCCGTTTCATATTCTATACGTGTAAATTTATTGCCTGTTTTACGGTCTGCTTTTTGCAAACTATCGTTAATACGTATGTATTCTTTGTTATAAATAGAGGCTTTCTTGGGCTCTATAACTGTCAATTGCTTCAAAGGCAATAATAAATTCTTGTTGTTTTTAGAATTACGTGCAGTGGTAAGCGCATCTTTGGAATACTGTAATGCTTTTATTGTATCGTTTTTGGATGCAAAATATTCTGACAAATGAATTTTACTAATAATGATTCCTGTAGTCAATTGTAAACTATCTCTTAACTTTAGCGATTCATAAAACAAATCCGGAAGTTCATTTGATTCTTTTAATTTAAATCTAGAATAAGCCAAATTGTCTAATAACATTGCATAAACAAATGGCTTATAAAGAAGTAAATCCTTTTTA
>CAILTC010000552.1 GCA_903837025.1 uncultured Bacteroidota bacterium
ATCTCATGCGTGAAAAAAAATATACTGTAATAAAGCAAGTAGATACTATATATCACTCTCAAAGTATTTCTTATTACAGGTGCGATACAGAGGATTGGATGTTTTATTTTGTAAACAATAAGAATGAAAAGGGTTGCATTTTTAGCAGAGTAGATTGGCAAGTAGGTAATCAGGAATGGATGTCTGCACAATATGAGTTTATAAAAGGTCTTACTAAAGAACAAGAAGAAGTGTTTAAGTCATGGGAACACAATGCAATTTTTAACCCAATAACTAAGCTATAAATTAATGCCGCAGTTAAAACTGCGGCATTAATTTTTCACAAAACGACCCATTATTTGAGAAGCCTTACTAATTCTACAATAAATTCCCTTGATTCCTGAAAAGGGGCTATATATTTCATTAAAATAACTTATCCTGCCGTATGTTTACTTTATTTTATAGTATATTTGAAATGCAAGTTCTTTTCTTCATTTCTTTGGTGAGCAAAAAGGTGAGCATGTTTTGAAAACCTTCTAAAACCATTGATGTATATGCGTTTTGAAAATTTATTGTAGTCTCGCCGGGACCACTTGTTAAACTAAAACCCTTATTGATTAAGGGTTTTATTGTTTTTGGAGGTTTTTGAGTTATGATTTATTTATTTTATCTGTGTAGCAAACTGTGCAGCAGAATGGCGTTTTTTAATCCAAAGTCCTACAATAAAACCACGGATACAACCATGAGCTTTCAAAAGATAGAATATAATGGATTCAGGTTCAAGTTTTACTGTTATGATAATGAAGAAATCCGGTTACTACAACTTGCGCTGATACAAAGTGATTTGATACAGGCTGTGGGGAGAGCTAGAACTCTTAGAATGGATGCCATGGTTGAAGTTTACTCAAATTTTCCTTTGAGGATTAGTGATAATTTTATTTATTGATTGTACGGATAATTTCCGTACATTTGTAATAATACTTTAGTTATGAGTTATCCAAAGACAATAGAGCAATCCCGGTTTGATGTTCGCTTACCCAAAAAACAAAAAGAGGTAATTGAACTTGCTGCAACATTGAGTGGATTTAAGTCCTTCTCTGAATTTGTAGTACACACTACCTACAAAGCCGCTTCCACTATTGTAGAAAAACACAACTCAATATTAGCTTCAGAAAAAGATAGAAAGGTTTTCTTTGATGCAATCGTTAATCCTCCCAAACCGAATAAAAATCTGATTGGTGCAGCGAAGAAATATCAAAAATTAGTTAGCAGCAAATGAGCTATATAACATCCCTTTTATCTTCAACACACAGCCGGGAAGATTTCTCTTGTGGAAAGGAGATGTTGGACAATTACCTGCACAAACAAGCCAAGCAGGACGTGAAAAGGAAGGTGTCTGCCTGTTTTATTCTCTCGGATGATGAGATTAAAATTAAAGGGTATTATACCTTATCAAACACTTCAATCAACAGAGATTTATTACCTGCAAGTGTTATCAAAAAATTACCGCCATCTTATATAAAATTACCTGCCACTTTACTTGGTCGACTGGCGGTGGATAGTTCTTTTAAAGGTCAGGGAATAGGAACGATGCTATTAATGGATGCACTCAAAAGAAGTTATGATAATCTGACAACCATGGCATCGATGGCTGTAATAGTTGACCCATTAGATGAAGAAGCTGTAGCATTTTATCATCATTTTGGATTTATCCTTTTACCTGATAGCGGTAAAATGTTCATTACTATGAACCAATTGGAAGTTCTCTTCAATACCACCAAGTAGGTTTCGTTTACATAAAAGTATAACTAAGCTTCACTTTAGCGGCTAGCCAAAAAGGTTGAATTTTCAATTCCTTGAGATTAATTTCTTGTCGTGATCTTCATTCATATTATAATCCTCAATTTTTTTAGTTCGTTCCACTGTTTAATTCTCTAAACCCCTGTTTATATATATACAACCCCCAATCTCCCCTGTAGTTGTATTACATTTTTGATTGGCAGCAATCAGTGGCGGACACCGTCCCTTATTTGAAGCTTAACCCAGTTTTTGTCGTAAATATTTTCTGTATTTCGTGTCTTTTTGGAATATGATATTTAACATATTCCAATCCCAAACTGTGCAGCACCCTGTGCAGCAAAACCCAATTTACCTACACAGTTACCTACACAAATTTTGAATTAATAGATTGATAATCAAGTATAATTATCAAAGTAAAAAGAATAGAAGTTTC
>CAILTC010000553.1 GCA_903837025.1 uncultured Bacteroidota bacterium
AAAAAATCAATAATGCCATTGGTTTATCGATGGTTCCAAAATTGGTTTGGCGGGTCAAAGGTTGATAATTGTAATTATTCTGCGAAAAATTACCAAGAAAACTCCACTGCCATTTGGCGGAAGCGTTGTAATTAATATTCGTTTGAATATCGGCAAATGTAGGCGTATAATTCGTTTGTGTTTCTTGACTTTTTACCAAAAGACTATTGTTACGATACCGAACTCCCGTAATTGCCGACCATTTTTTATCTTTTGAAACAGCGTCAACAGCAAGGCTTCCACCAAGGAAACTCGCCTCGAGAATGGCTCCAAATTTTGTTGGTTTCCTGTAGGTAATATCTAAAACAGAAGATAATTTATCGCCAAATTTAGCTTGAAAACCACCTGCCGAAAAATCAACATTTTGAACCATATCTGTATTGGTAAAACTCAATCCTTCTTGCTGGCCGGATCGAATAAGAAAGGGACGATAGACTTCGATTTCGTTTACATAAACTAGATTTTCATCGTAATTTCCGCCACGAACGGCATATTGTGTACTCAATTCATTATTCGAATTGACGCCTGGCAAGGATTTTAAGATGTTTTCGACACCCGCATTGGCACCGGGAATTTTCCGAATCATTTCAGGTTCGATCGTTGTGATTCCTTGAACTCTTTTCTTGTTATTTATGGTAATCACCACTTCGCCCATTTGCTCTTCTTGGTCATTCATAACCAAGTTAAATTCGTACTCTTCATTGGGTTTTAAAGTAATAGAAACCGTTGATTTTTTCATTGAAATATGCGAAAAAACAACTATAACTTTTTGATTTGCAGGAACCGTTAAATGATAATAACCATTTTCGTTCGATTTAGTTCCAACACCGCGACAAGAGACATTTACATTATCTACAGCTTGATTATTTTTATCTAGAATAATTCCTTTTATATGAGCTGATTGTGCAAAAGCAGCAGATGCGAAACAGAAAAAAAGGAAACCAAATATTATTTTACGTACACTCAATGACTTTAATTTTTATTTTTTTGACTTCTGAAAAAATGAGATTCAAAGATAGTAGAATTCCCTACATTATCCGTAACAATTATTTTTAAATCATTGGCCCCTTCGGCAACAATCCCATCATTGAAATTATGCGTAATGGTTTTGGTTTTATTGTCATATTCAAATAAAATCCAGTTCCCGTTTAAATAACCGTTATACGATTTTATGCCTGATAATCCGTCGCTTATAGTAAATTGAATACTACTTTGATTGGTAAGCCATTTACCTTCAATTGGTTTTGCAATAGTAATTTTAGGGGGTGTTTCGTCAAGAACTAAGGCAAATTTTCCTAAAGTTTTTGCTTTGGCAGTAAAAATATTTCCTTTTCGAAACGTTGAATTATAAGTTGTTTTGGTTCCTTCGATAGCCCCAATAAACAATTTTTCTCTTTGGGATTCTGTATATTTATTATCTTCGATGGTAATCGTAAAATTAGAATGCACTGGAACGGTGTCGTTATGTAGTAACACGGTGTCGTTTTTGACATCGAAATTCATATAGAAATCATCGTAAAATGTTCCCGAAGGAAAGAAAACCGAGACATTATCTTTCTCGAAATTACTATCATTATTTGCTTTTATGAAATATTTCGAAAGAATAGGTTCTTTGGCAATAATAGCAGGTAAAACGGTAAACTTTATTGGAACAGAAACGACAGATTTATTCCCGTAAAAGTCAGAAACTTCAATGCGATAAATTGAAGACAAATTAGGTACAACGTCAATAACACCGTTATTTTTATCAGCGGTAATTATGCTCAGTTTATAAGGGTTTTGCATGAATAATTTTTGAATTCTTTGTTGGGTATTCTTGTATCTAGGATAGTCGATCAACGCGTTGACGTAACGCATTTCATCAAAAGAATAGGTATTAAATTGATAGCCAAAATTTGGAGTTCCATTGTAAAAAGTTTGCACTTTGAAAACTCCATTTTTATTAAAAGAAACATCATCATAATCGAAAGTATTAATCCCAAAACCAATTTTTCCGTTAGCAACCACTTTATCTGCAAGGTAAGTTCCGTCTTTTTGTAAAACTAAATTGAGCAATAATGGGCGTTTCGATTGATTGACAGTAGTATTATTATCTAAAGGGTAAACATAAACGCTCGAAATTACGGGCTTTTTAGTATCCTTCATAAATTTATCAAAACCAAAAAACATGGGATTTATAATATTCTCCGTTTTATTATCTCGAAATTCGAAATGTAAATGAGGCCCTTCGGAAGAACCCGTATTTCCAGAAAGCGCAATAATTTGACCTTTTTTAACCGTTAATTCACCTGGTTTTAAGAAGATTTCAATTTCGAAAGATTTCTCGGTATAATGCGTTTTTTTGATCAAGTTCTCAATAGCGTCCGTAGCTTTTTGCAAATGCCCATAAACCGAAGTATAGCCATTTGCATGCGTGATGTAAATAGTTTTTCCGTTTCCGAAAGTAGAGATTTTTATCCTTGAAACATATCCATCTGCAGCCGCATGAACCTTTAATCCTTGCATTTGTGCTGTTTTAAGATCGAAACCAGCATGAAAATGATTGGGTCTCAATTCTCCAAAATTACCAGACAACTGCATGGGCAGGTCTAATGGGGGACTAAAATAATCTTTTGGATAATTTGTTTGTGCAGCTAATGAACCGCAAAACAATAACATAAATAGGTAAAATCTCATTGAATACATTTTTGCTAATATAAAAAAAAGAAAACTATAAAAAAAAGAAAAACACAACCGTTTGTTTTACAGTTATTTATGTTTT
>CAILTC010000554.1 GCA_903837025.1 uncultured Bacteroidota bacterium
GTGGAGGTATGCCGGGAATGATGTAAGCCTTTATGGCAAAAGTAAAAAGGCAAAAGCCATTAGTTAAAAAAAATTCCGAAGTTTATAGCTTCGGAATTTTTATTTATATCTAATTCTAGTTTTACAAATGAACTCTTTTCTTCAAAAGTTTGAATAAAACTGGAACGGTGGTTATAAGAACAATTCCTATTACAATATATTCGATATGGCTTTTTAAATCGATGTTGAATTTATCCATGAACAAAGCAGACAAATAATGTCCGGCAAAAATCAAGCTGAAAGACCAAAGAATAGAACTCACAACATTAAAAAACATAAATCTCTTTTTATCCATTCCTGAGATTCCGGCAACTATAGGTGCAAAGGTTCTAAAAATAGGCATAAAACGAGCATACACAATTGCTTTCCCTCCATATTTTTCGAAAAAATCCCTTGATTGCAAAAGGTATTTTTCTTTGAACCAAAAAGTATCTTCTTTGTTATAAAGATAAGTTCCTCCTTTTACTCCAAACCAATACCCAACCATATTCCCGAAAATACCTGCCAAAGAAACTAATGACGACAATAAAACTAAATTGACAAAACCATTACCCAAAGCGATTTGACTTGTCAATAGCTCACTGTAAATCCCTGCTAAAAACAACAAACTATCTCCAGGTAGAAAAAAGCCAGCAAACAAGCCTGTTTCGGCAAAAACTATAAAAAGCAAAACAAACAGTCCAATTTTAATTCCACCAAATTCTAATAAAATATAGAATTCTGGATTCACTAATTGCTTCCAATCAAAATTATGCATAAAACTATTTTAAAAAATTGGTTGTGAAAGTAATTATAATTTGGCTAAACTGCACTATCAAGTCAATGGAATTGCTTTTTTTTAATAAACATTTAATATAAACATGTATTTTAAACGGTTTTACAAATCGAATTCTTGTCCCATCAAAGGCACTGTGCAATCAAAATGATATTTCTCGGTAATTTTTATTCGAAGCTCATCAGCTGGTTCGTTTTCGCCATGAACTAAGAAAACTTTTGTTGGTTTAACCTCTAAATAAGATAACCAATTCATCAAATCTTTTTGATCGCCATGAGCTGACAGCGCTTCAATTTCTATAATATTTGCTAAAACGGGATACTGTTTTCCGTATATTTTTATTTCTTTGACACCTTCTAATAATTTTCTTCCACGAGTTCCTTCGGCTTGATAACCAATAATAATTATTGTGGTTTCGGGTAAACCAATATAACGTTCTAAATAACCCAAAACTCTTCCGCCAGTAATCATTCCGCTGGCTGCAATAACAACTTTAGGTTGTTTGTCATAAATAGTTTCGATGGTTTCCTGGTAATTCGAAATCATAGAAAACATTTTACACATCGCAATATATTCGTGTTCGGGTAATTTATGCCATTTTCGATTATTAGAAAAAATTTCCAAAACACTAATTCCCATTGGCGTATCAATTACATAAGGAATATTGGGAATCCTGCCCTCCTCCTTAAGTTGCCATAACAAATACATCACGGTTTGAGCACGTTCTACAGCAAAGCTCGGGATGATAATTGTTCCGGCTTTTGCAACCGTATTATTGATGTACGTTTCTAGTTCCATCTTGGTATCGGTATCAGGATGAATCCGGTTTCCGTAGGTACTTTCAAGAAAAACATAATCCGCTTTTTTAGGTTTTGTTGGCGGATACATCAAAACATCATTGTCACGACCAATATCACCTGAAAAAACCAAAATTTTATTCTCTAGATTTAATTCGATGCTACA
>CAILTC010000555.1 GCA_903837025.1 uncultured Bacteroidota bacterium
AATGCTTCAGAAACGGACATGACCTTGTTTTTTAGAAATTTAGGAAACCTAGAAAAAACCGACACTACAGAAAAAGCATTACAAAAAATCGAAAATGCCTTTTATAAACCCGAAGAAATTATTGAAAGCATTAGAGAAAGCTGGCTGAAATGGTTTGCTTTGTATTTGGGAAAAATCAATTCCGAAAACCCAACTGACGCCGAGAGAAAATCAGCCATGAATGCAGTTAATCCAAAATATGTTTTTAGAAATTACATGGCGCAATTAGCCATTGAATCCGCAGAAAAAGAAGATTATAGCCTTATTCAAGAATTATACCTTCTATTAAAAAATCCGTATAGCGAACAACCGGAAAACGAAAAATGGTTTGCAAAAAGACCCGATTGGGCGCGTAATAAAGTAGGTTGCTCGATGTTGTCTTGCAGTTCTTAAAAAAAAATAACGAAATAAATTATACAAATAATGAACAACTGGAAACCAATTCTAACGGAACAAGACGTACTTGATATAATAGAAAAATCAACCGAGAAACCACAAATTCTATTCAAAGACAGCCTTACTTGCGGCATCAGTGCTTTTGCAAAAGAACGATTAGAAAATGACAATGCAATTTTGGCCGATATTGCCGATTTTAATTACCTCGATTTATTAGCTCATCGTGATATTTCTGCCTTTATTGCCAATCAATTAGATGTCATTCATCAATCGCCACAAATTATTGTAGTGATGGATAAAAAGGTTGTTTTTAGAGATTCGCATCATAGTATTGATGCTAAAAAAATACGGGATCAAATTAATCTGAATATTATTTCCTAGTAGCAAAATTAATCAGCTCTATTTGTCATTCCGTAGGAATCTAATTTAATGATTTTGAGATCCCTACGGAATGACAATATTAGCATTGAAATTGCTATTAAAATTTAATATAGGCTTTATTGTTTATTTGGATTTATCTCCTATAAAAAAATCATTTGAGTTTTTGAACAATACATTAAAAGTGGTCAAACTACCATAAATTCTAGTGATGTATTGTTGTAAATCGATTTTATCGGCTTCCTCAAGTTTACTGGCATTGATCTTTTGTTCCATCACTCTAATTCTATCGCGAACCATGGTGATTTTATGAAAGAAAGTATCAATGGGCACTTCTTTATTTTGAGTATTCGTTCCTGGTTCAAGGATAATTTTACCGCCTTTCCATTTATCAGCAATAGGAACTATTTGCGAGACATCGCTCCATTTTTCTAGTATTTTTTTCAACGATTTTTCTACATCATAAAAACTAACGGAATCTACTTCGCCTTCTACAGCTTCAATAATTTCGAAATCGATGTCGATTTCTATAGTTTCCAATCCACTTTCGATAAAAGTAACCCAATAATGTTTTGAAGTTACATTCGTTACAACTCCAAGTCCTAATTCTTGGTGCTTTATACGGGAGCCTATTCCTAAAATGTTCATGTTTTTATTTTTTTCAAATATAAAAAATTAAACTAACTCAAAAAATTCTTCTTCCAATATTGAAAAGTTTAAAATTCGGTGAAGTTTAAAATCTAAAACCTAAATTCAATTGTTGTAACTTTGCTTTTTGCCAAAAATTTATGCTAGAAACAGACAACAACATCGAAGTATTGGGTGCGCGCGTACACAATCTAAAAAATATAGACGTTACAATTCCTCGGGAAAAACTGGTCGTGATAACGGGACTTTCGGGTTCTGGAAAATCATCCTTGGCTTTCGACACGATTTATGCCGAAGGACAACGCCGTTATGTAGAAACTTTTTCGGCTTATGCCAGACAGTTTTTAGGTGGTTTAGAACGTCCCGATGTCGATAAAATTGACGGTCTTTCGCCCGTTATTGCCATCGAACAAAAAACGACAAGTAAGAGTCCGCGCTCTACCGTTGGTACGATTACCGAGATTTATGATTTCCTGCGTTTGCTCTATGCCCGCGCCGCCGATGCCTATAGTTACAACACCGGCGAAAAAATGGTTTCCTATGATGATGAGCAAATTAAGGACTTAATTACCCAAGATTTTGCGGGAAAACGCATCAATATTTTGGCGCCAATTATTCGCGCTCGAAAAGGACATTATGCCGAATTATTCCAGCAAATTGCCAAACAAGGTTTCTTGAAAGTTCGTATTAATGGCGAAATAAAAGACATTACAACAGGAATGAAACTCGACCGTTACAAAACCCACGACATCGAAATCGTGATTGACAGAATGGTTATTGAAGATACACCAGACAATGAAAAACGGCTGACTGAAAGCATCAAAACGGCCATGTATCACGGCGAAAATGTGTTAATGATTTTAGACCAAGACTCCGATGTCGTTCGGTTTTTTAGTCGAAATTTAATGTGTCCGACAACCGGAATTTCCTATCAAAATCCGGAACCCAATCTATTTTCGTTCAACTCGCCAAAAGGCGCTTGCGACCATTGCAAAGGACTAGGAACGGTAAACGAAATCAACATTAAAAAAATTATCCCGAACCCAAAATTATCTATAAAAAGCGGTGGCTTTGCGCCTTTGGGCGAATATAAAAGCAGTTGGATGTTCAAGCAATTGGAAATCATTGGCGAAAAATACGATTTCAAATTAACCGATCCTATTTCAGCTATTTCGGAAGAAGCCATGGAAATGATTTTGAACGGCGGAAAAGAAAAATTCTCAGTCGAATCGAAGGTTTTGGGAGTGACCAAAGAATACAAAATTGAATTTGAAGGGATTTCACATTTTATCAAAAACCAACACGACGAAAGCGGTTCTACCACCATAAAACGTTGGGCAAAGGAATTCATGGACGAAGTGCCTTGTCCGGTTTGCGAAGGTTC
>CAILTC010000556.1 GCA_903837025.1 uncultured Bacteroidota bacterium
ATCAACATCAACAGCTTAAAAAATTATACACAATCTTATATAACAGGGAAATTGCCTTGTGTAGAAGGCAGTACAATTAGTTATGATGATTTAAGAAAAGGAATCGATAATCTCAATGCGACACAGAATTTTAGTGTAATCAATTATTCATTGGATGAAAATAATTCGATGGATGATTTAAAATTAAATTTGGTTGAAAACACAAATAGAACCTTTTTGAAATTTGGGTTGCATTATGATGATTTGTTTAAAAGCGGTGTTCTTGTAAATCTAACTCAGAAAAAGACTTTTTTCAAAAATGACATTGCCTCTTTAGATATTGTTCTTGGCGATAATATAAGGTATAATCTAGATTATTATATTGATAATGGTTTTTATTGGAGTTTTGGTTTTAAATCGCAATACAATCAATTTAATAGAAATGTAGCCAAGGAAATAAGTAATCTTGACCTCGGAATTACGGGTTTAAATGCTATAAATATCGACTTTTCAGATTTTACCAATCAGGCTTATTTCCAGACGATATTTGCCCAAAAATTCTTGATAGGAACGGGGGCGGAACTTAAATTACTAAATATAGCATCGCAAACCTTGATTAACTCAAATCCTATCATTGATAAGAGTAGTTATGTAAGCTTGTTTGGGTATATGAAATACGATTCTTTTGATAATAAATATTTCCCCAAAAAAGGATGGTATTTTTCAGGAAATGTGCAATCGTACTTATTTTCGTCTAATTATACCGATATGTTTAAGCCTTTTTCTGTTGCAAAAGCCGATCTTGGTATTGCCAAAACAATTTTTGACAAGGCTACAATTAAGTTACAGGCAGAAGGTGGACTTTCTTTTGGCAAACAAAGCATTTCCTTTTTTGATTTTGTTTTGGGAGGTTATGGATACAATACCATCAATAATTTTTCGCATTTTTATGGATACGATTTTTTAAGTATGGCTGCTAATAGTTATTTAAAAGTAACGGGAACATTAGACTATGAAATTTTCAAAAAGAACCATTTGAATTTTTCGGCAAATTTTGCAAATGTAAAAGATGATCTTTTTCGATCCGTTAATTGGATTTCGGTTCCAAAATATTCGGGCTATGCCCTAGGATACGGATTAGAAACAATAATAGGTCCGGTAGAGATTAAGCATTCTTGGTCTCCAGAAACCTCGAAAGGATTCACCTGGGTTAGCGTTGGTTTTTGGTTTTAATTAAGATTTAAAAGGAATTTGATAATTTCAAGTCTTGCTTAAAACGGCTATAATTGTGAAGTATACTAAAAAAAGCACTTTTTTTTATACAATGTAAAAAAATAATCGACTAAAAATAAGTGCCGTTGTAATGTTATGTTAAACTTTATTTTTTGCTAAAATAACCTTGATTGGTTAATTATCTTTGTAATCAGAAAAAGGGAAGGGGTGGTTTCCTTCTTGATTTTTTATAAATTTAATAATTTATAATTTTTTTGGTTAGTTAATAGCATAAAAACTCAGTCATTATTTGACTGAGTTTTTTTGTTTTAATACATTTGGAACAAAATTTGCGTTTATAGTAAATATACAGTCCAAAAAAATATGAAAAAAATACTTTTATTACTGCTATTTATAATTACTGTAAGTTTTGATTCTCAAAAAGAAGATGCTTTTGCAGCGGGGGAATGGTTCAAATTTCGTATTCATTATGGTTTTGTAAATGCAGGTTTTGCTACTTTAGAAGTGAAAGATGCCACCATAAACAACAAGAAAGTCTTTCATGTTATAGGACGCGGTTATACAGTGGGAATGTCCAGGTTTTTTTTTAAAGTAGATGATCTTTACGAAACTTATATTGATAAGGAAACCAGAAATCCCTATCAATTTGTTAGAAAAATAGATGAAGGAGGTTATACAAAAAATCAGGAAGGTTTTTTTAATCCATCAGAAAATCGGGTTTTAGTGAAAGACTATGAAAGCAAAACCGAAAAGACACTCCTTATTCCAAAAAACACACAAGACATTTTGTCATCTTTTTACTATTTGAGAAATAGCCCAAACATTGATAAAATAAAACCAGGCGAATCCATATCAATTGATATGTTTTTTGATGACACAACTACAAAATTTAGGTTAAAATTTATAGGACGTGAAGATATTACCACTAAATTTGGAGTTGTTTCAACTATGATTTTTAGACCTTTGGTTCAATCGGGGCGCGTTTTTAAAGAACAAGAAAGTGTGACGGTTTGGATCTCTGATGATGATAATAAATTGCCATTAAGGATAAAAGCTAGTTTAGCTGTAGGTTCGATCAAGGCAGATTTAGAAGAATTTAAAGGATTGAAATACCCTTTTAAGGTGAAGAATTAATTAAAAAAACTGATTTTCAGAATCATAAAATGTATTACAGTTTTATTTTGGAAAAAGAAAAAAGATTTATTTAAATGCATAACACATTCCTATTTAAAAAAGCATCTCTGCTGGTAATCATATTATTTACATTGTTTTCTTGTAAAAAGGCAGAAACAGTAAGTATAATTCCAGATCAAAAACCACATCCTGAAATAGAACAATTTGGTTTTAAAACCAGTGATTTTAATGTTCTGAATGATACCATTCGACGCGGCTATACTTTTGGTGGAATTTTAGAAAATCAAAATCTTGGAGGGAGAAAAGTCAACGATATTCTACAAAAAGTTAAAGATAGTTTTAATATAAAAACGATAAAAATAGGTAAAGCGTTTACTTTATTAAGAACAAAAGATAGGTATAAAAAACTTCAGGCTATAGTCTATCAGCCGGATCAAACAAACTACTATGTTATTGATTTGCGAGATACAGTTTTAGTTTATAAAAAAACAAGACCAATCCGAATCAAACAAAGAACAATTTCAGGAAAACTCAACGGTTCGTTGTCAGAAGCGCTAAATAAACAAGGAGTTGATCCGAACTTGGCTAATAAATTGACGAAAGTATATGCTTGGTCAATCGATTTTTTTAAGTTGAAAAAAGGAGATAAATTCGGAATTACTTTTACCGAAAGGTATATTGATGATTCTATTTATGACGGAGTCGATAGTCTAAAAGCTGCTTTTTTCGAATACAAAGGGAAATTAATTTATGCTTTTCCATTTGCTCAAAGTGGGGCTTCAGGAAAAGTCGATTATTATGATGATCAAGGAAAAGCACTTAAGAATTTTTTCCTAAAAGCGCCACTTAAATTTGTAAACATCACTTCGCATTTTACTCAAAACAGATTTCATCCTGTGCAACTTATCTGGAAAGCGCATAAAGGTACCGATTATGCAGCGCCTACAGGAACGCCAATTATGACAACAGCTGCCGGAATTGTTGAGCAAACGGGTTATACGGCAGGAAACGGAAATTTTGTAAAAGTAAAACATGATAAAACCTATTCGACTCAATATTTGCACATGTCTAAAATTTTGGTTCGAAAAGGGCAAAGAGTTGCTCAAGGAGCCATCATTGGTAAAGTGGGAAGCACTGGACTGGCAACGGGACCTCATGTGTGTTATCGTTTTTGGAAAGATGGTGTACAGGTTGATGCCTTGAAGCTAAAATTACCTAATTCTCAGCCCATGGAGAGTAAAAATTTACCAAGATTTAGAGCCCAAATGAAACCATTGAAAAGAGAATTAGATAGTGTTGCTAATTTATAATTTAAGAAATAATTTTTCATTCTAAAATTGTAAATTTGCTTTTCAAAAGAAAAAAATAATTAAATTCACGAATAAATAGAATAATGGCATTACAAAACACGAATCCCACAAATACAATTGCTTGGCAAAAACTTCAGAAACATTTTCAGGAAATGCAAAATGCTTCAATGGTTTCTATGTTCAAGGATGACACGACAAGAACGGCACAATTTCATTTGAAATGGAATGATTTTGTTGTTGATTATTCTAAGAACATCATCAACAAGGAAACAATGAATTTGTTGCTAGAATTAGCAAATGAAGCACAATTAAAAGAAGCAATTGCTAAATATTTTGAGGGTGATATCATCAATCAAACCGAAAACAGAGCCGTTTTGCATACTGCTTTGCGTGCAAAATCTACATCGGATATAAAAGTAGATGGCGAAAATGTTATGCCGGAAGTGGTTGAGGTTCAAAACAAAATTAAAACCTTTACTAACGAAGTTGTAAATGGTGATAGAAAAGGATACACCGGTAAAGCATTTACAGATATTGTAAATATTGGAATTGGCGGTTCTGATCTTGGTCCTGTAATGGTTGTAGAAGCTTTGCAATATTATAAAAACCATTTGAATCTTCATTTTGTTTCGAATGTAGATGGAGATCACGTTAATGAAATCATCAAGAAATTAAAC
>CAILTC010000557.1 GCA_903837025.1 uncultured Bacteroidota bacterium
ACCAACTTTCACATGGATTATTGGATAGATACCGTAGGTGTTGGTGCAGTACTTAATCCTAAATTATCTAATCATACAGGAAATGGAGGAGAGACCAATGCGCTTCTATATACCAATCCAGTATCTACAACAGGACAATGGGTTTCAATAGATGTTCCGTTGACTTCATTTGCAGGTCAACCAGCTTTAGATGCTCTTAACCAATTCCTTATAAGTAACGGAGGACCATCAGCAGGACCAATTGTTGCTTATGTAGATAATATTTATCTTTATAAAGGAACTCCTTTATCAACTGCTAGTTTTGAAACGTCAAGTATCAAAATCTATCCTAATCCTGCTACTACAAGCTTAACCATTCAAGCGAATAGTACTATTGATAACGTGAGTGTTTATACCCTTTTAGGACAAGAAGTATTGAATAAAAATCCTAAAGCGAACGATACAACTTTAGACATTTCGAACCTTCAAAAAGGAGCTTACATCGTAAAAACGACTAGCGAAGGAAAAACTGAAACTACCAAAGTTTTGAAAAAATAGTTGCTTTAAATTAATTTAGATTGTTGAGTAAAAGAGCACGTTTTGAAAAAGACGTGCTTTTTTTATATTTTATAGAATTATGTATAAAATTATTGCTATTTTTATTGAAATTTCATTCTATTACCTCCAATTTCAATGATGAAAAATAAATTATTAGGTTGTTTCGCATCTGTTCTATTATTCAACTTTTTTTTGAGTTTCTCCCAAGAGTTACCACCAATAGTAAAATATTCTCCCCAAACTTATGGTGCAGGAAATCAAAACTGGATGATTTCACAAGGTCAAAATCAATTTGTCTATTTCGCTAATAATGATGGTCTTTTAGAGTTTAATGGCTCCCACTGGCAACTATATCCTTCGCCAAATGAAACGATAATTCGTTCCGTAAAAGTAATTGGGGATAAAATTTTTACTGGTAGCTATATGGAATTTGGTTTTTGGAAACGAAAATCAGATGGAATACTGCAATACCATTCACTGAGCAAGTCGATCAAAAAAAATATACTTGTCGACGAACAATTTTGGAATATTTTGAAATACGACCAATGGGTTCTATTTCAATCCTTGAACAGAATTTATATCTACGATACTAAATCAGGTAGTTATAAAATTATAGCGCCAAGTGATGATATTATCAAGTCTTTTAGAACAAATAATTCTATTTATTACCAAACAATTAACGGAGGACTTTTCGAGATTGAAGCTGGAAAAAGCCGACTAATTTCAAACAATCCTATTCTAAAAAATAATAGAATTGTAAATGTTTTTTCAATACAAGACGACCTAATCATTTCTACTCAAACAAATGGTTTTTATAAATTAACAGGAACCGATTTATCTAAATTCACTACCGATACCGATGCTGAATTGGCTGAAAGTAGTGTTTATAGCAGCGAATTACTTTCGGATGGGAATTTTGCCATAGGAACCGTTTCTAATGGAATTTTTATAGTATCTAAAGAAGGAAAGAAAAAATACCATATCTCACAAAGTAAAGGTTTGGGCAATAATACGGCTCTGTCATTGTTTGAGGATTATGAAAAAAATCTATGGGTAGGTTTAGACAATGGTATTAATTGTATCAATTTACAATCACCAATTAAAAGTTATGTTGATGATTCTGGAGTTTTTGGAACAGTTTATTGCTCCATACTCCACAAAGGCAAATTGTATATTGGTACCAATCAGGGTTTATTTTATAAAAACTATCAAAGCGGTGAGGGATTTCAATTTATCAATGGCACAAAGGGACAAGTTTGGTCTTTATATGCTCATGATGAAACCTTGTTTTGTGGTCATGACAGAGGAACATTTATAATTGAAAACGGAACCTCACAAAATATTTTTTCTAAATCAGGAACTTGGAAGTTTGATAGTGTACCCGGACAAAAAGACCTTTTGCTACAAGGAAATTACTATGGCATTTCAGTTTTAGAAAAAACGAACAATAAGTGGCATTTCCGAAACAAAATAGCCGGATTTGATTATTCATCAAAGTATTTTGAAATAACAAATAATTTTGAAATTTATGTAAGTCATGAATACAAAGGTGTTTTTAGATTAGAGACGGATCATAAATTGCTTAAAATAAATTTTTTTACAACTTATAAACAACCTTCAAAAGGGAAGAATTCCTGTTTGATAAAATTTAACAATGCTATTTATTACGCTTATAAAGAAGGCGTTTTCAAATTAAATAATACAAGCAAACAATTTAATAAAGATAGTTTATTGAGTTCCGTTTTTGAGAAGGACGAGTATACTTCTGGCAAAATGATTGTTGACAATACCAATAAAATATGGCTGTTTTCTAAAAATCATATTAGTTATTATTCATCAAGTAAACTAAGTAATCAACTTCAACAAAATAGCATCCCAATTCCTGTTTCACTAACTAATTCAATGTTAGGATATGAAAACATATCACAATTATCAAATTCTAATTATTTTTTCGGTACAACTGATGGTTATTACACAATGAACATCAATGACTTGGCTTCTAGAAATTATAAGATATCTATTTCTAATATAACTACAAATAAATTAAATGAACCTATTAAAAATAACCCAATCCAAGAAGAAGGATCTTTTAAATTTGATGAAAATAATATAACCTTTAGTTATACTGTTCCAGAATATAATAAATACATTAATGCTGAATATCAATATTTATTAGAAGGTTTTCAAAATAAATGGAGTCCGTGGAGTGCAAAATCATCCATAAATTTCAAAAATTTACCTTCGGGAGATTATGTTTTCAAGGTTAGAGCCAAATTTGCAAATTCAAATCTTGAAAACACCGTTGTATATTCTTTTACGATTTTAAAACCTTGGTATGGAACTAATCTAGCTATTTTTATCTATTTTATTTTAACTATAGTTTTAGCCCAATTCATTCATAAAAAATATACTCGATATTACCAGAAAGTTAATGACAAGTTAATTGAAGAAAACAACATGCTTTTAGAGATTCAAGAACTAGAAAATGAACGGCAACTCATGAGTATTAAAAACGAACAACTTTCACATGATGTAGATGAAATCAATAGAGAATTAGCAGCGTCAGCAATGAGTTTAAATAGCAAAAATGAATTGTTAGCTTTTATCAAAGAAGATTTAAAAAACACTTCGGAAAGTGATAGCAGAGGAATTAAATCTGTTATATCCACAATCAATAAAAACATCTCTAAAGATGATTCTTGGAGTGTCTTTCAAGAAGCTTTTGATAATACCGATAAAGACTTTTTAAAAAAAATAAAACAGGCGCATCCTTCCTTAACTCCAAATGATTTAAAATTATGTGCTTACTTGAGATTAAACCTTTCTTCAAAAGAAATTGCTCCTTTACTTAACATTTCTGTACGAAGTGTAGAAATAAAAAGATATCGTTTGCGTAAAAAAATTGATTTACCTCATGAACAAGGTTTGGTAGAATATATTTTAGCCATATAGCGTGCTCTTAAGCAATATTAAAAACTATACATCACCACAACATTAAGTATTTGTTGTGGTTTTTTTATTTTATTTAAATAAAAAAATATCGCCAATCTATCAGTGTTTATTGGTCTTTATTGATGATTGCTAGAAAAACAAGTCCTTATTCAAAATTGTATGTTTTTTATAGATTGCGATTTAAAACATATTCTACTTAATAGCCTTATTTTTATATTTCAATTTTAACA
>CAILTC010000558.1 GCA_903837025.1 uncultured Bacteroidota bacterium
AAAGTTTCTTTTGCTGATTATCCTGATAAAACCATAAATGCCCGAATTTCATTCATCAATCCGGAAATTAATCCTGATACTAGATTGCTTTTGATTCGGATGGAAATACCCAATCCGAACTTGCTCTTGAAACCGGGAATGCAAGCCCTTGCCCAATTATCGCAACCCCACCAAAAAGTATTATTTGTTCCGATTGATGCCGTAATTCGGGAACAAAACGCTTCTTATATTTGGGTAGAAAAAAGACCAGGTGTTTTTGAAAATTTGATGGTCGAAACTGGTGTTGAAACCAATGGAATGATCGAAATTAAATCAGCTATTAATCCTGCGAAAAAAGTCGTAATAACGGGTGCTTACGCCATTAATAGTGAATATATATTCCAAAAAGGAAGCGATCCAATGGCAGGAATGAAGATGTAGAGAAAAATGACTTTGAAAGTTCGAAAACTATGAGAATCATTTTTATTCCTCCAATAACTGCTCTGTTTTTGTCAAGAAATCTTCGACAGATTCATTGATATCAATATCCATTCGATCCGCAAGAACGGTAAGCCACCAAATACATTCGCCCAATTTATGTTTAAGTTCGGCATCTGTATTTGGTTTTAGCCAAGTACCTTGTTGTGACATGGTGTAACGACCAACTAACCCCGCATCGGTAAGGAAAGCCAAAGCATCTTTTTCGACAGTCCACTCTCTACCATGGTGTTTTATTTCTAATTGATGGTATTGTTTTCTAATTTTTAGTGCTCTTTCTTTAATTTCTTTCAAATCTAAATTCTTCATTTGTTGTTTATTTATACGTATTGATTAAAATTATACAATTTGAATTTACTTCTTTTTTAATTTACTTCGTTATTCAGTACTTTTTCATACGCTCTTCTTGAACTTCCTCTAAAGTAAACCTCGCCGCAGTATGTAAATCCAGATTTTTCGAAAATTTTCATCATGGCAAAATTGTCATAATTGGTGTCTGCTTTTAAACTAAAAACGGTGTTAATTCGAGCGAAATCTTCAATATATTGAATCATTATTTGAGACAAACCTTTCCCCAAATACTTTTCCGAAATAGCCACTCGGTGAAAAACAACAAAATCATCATTCGTTAACCATTTCCCTTCTATTTCAGCGTATGCCGGTTCGTCATTTATTAATATGGCACAGTATCCTATAATAATTGCTCCTTCGGTCAAAACAAATCCTTCGCCTTTTTCTATGTCTTTTTGAATAATTTCCGGATTCGGATAACCGTCTTGCCATTGATTACTTCCGTCCTTTTTTCGGCGTAAAATAGCTTGTTGCAAAATTGTCCCTATTGCATCGATATCCGAAATTTCCGCTTTTCTAAAGTGATACTTCATCTTTATATTATATTAAATTTTAGGTTGTTGTCGGGCTATTTTTTTTATTATGACTTTTCGTTACTAATGCCCTTTTTTAGTTTTTCATTTCGACGAAGGAGAAATCACATAAGTTGCTCATGTTATGTGAGACAAAGCAGTTCAATTTTATTTATAAAAATATAGCTTCTCACAAATGACGGATTGTCATATTGCTTTCTTAAGTCCATACTTTTCAATGATAATAACTATTGAAAATCCTGCAATATAAGTCAATAAATCAATCCAAGAGAAGGAAGTTCCGATAACTGTTCGAGCAATTTTTGACTTGCTTAAACCTAGCTTTTCTACACTATTAAAATATTGGAGCAATTCTATGGTAAAAGAAAAAACTAATACGAATATAGAAACTGTTAAAACGGGTAATTTTAGAAAAGATTTTAAAAAGCAATACATTAAAATAACTACTAAAACATCTCCAAGATAAGGTCTGACAAAACTGTCATGAACAAAAAGAGCAATTCCTATTTCAACTAAAAATAGTAAGACGGCAAGGCCAAAGTAGTTTTTGTTGAAGGTTAGCATAAAGTGTGTTTTTGAATATTTCAATGGTTATGGACTATAAATCCGAACTTTTGAGGTTCATTGCATTTCTTATTTGAACGGATTATTAACATAAATTTGTAATCACTTTAAACAGTTTTTGCTCTTAATTATTGGTGTTATACTTTGCCAAATAAGCTTTTAATTCAAATAATCCTTTTTCTTCATGTCCTTCGGATACTCTTATAAATGTTATGTTTGGAATATATCGTTTAATTATTTTTTCTCTTGTTTTGTCCTTCTCTTGTTGAAATTTATGTGCTTTTTCATCATATTCAACAATTAAATTTTCTTTAATAAACCAAAAATCAGGTCTATATTTAACATTCCAACTTACTTGTTCGTCATGAATAAATCTATTAGAAAAACCATGAGATTCTAATAATCTTCTAAATTTAATTTCAAGTCTACTTTCGTCAAATAATTCACGAGATTCTATTTTTCTTTTTATATGATCAATTTTACTCCAAAGTTTCTTATCAGACAACCATTGATTATATGCTTCAATAATTTCTATATGTAACCAAGTTTTTGTACTCATAATAGATTGTTGAACATATGTAAAGTCTTTATCAAAAAGATAAAGTCTTTTTTTTATAAGTACTTCTGACTTTATACCTACAGAAACTTGAAATTCAAAAAGAAAGTTCTTTGCATTTCTTGTTTTTAACCATTTAAAAATATCTGATTTTCTTTCAAAAGGTTCATACAAACGATAAGTTTCAAGGTCGTGGTGAGTATCTTCATCAAATATTTTTCGAATGAGTTTTTCTGTTCTTATACTAATGATACTATCCCAGAGATTTAAATTTATTTTTACTCTAGGTACCCATAGAATTTCAAGGGGAACTAAATTTTGCGTTGCTAATTCGGCTAATTTATGTCTTATATAAGTAACTTTTTCTGTGAATTCTAGCTCATAATATTTAATTGAAGAGTCGGAAAGTTTTATGAAATCTTCTGGGTTTGTAGAAATATGAAGATACATTTCAGAATAAAGAAATTTATATTTCTCATATGTTTCTGGAGTTTTGTGTATCTTAATGTAACCTAGTTCTTTCTTTACGAAATTGTCATATGCTAATATATATTCATTTGTAATCATCTTTATTTTATTTTGAAGCTTAACCTTTCTGTGATTGAACTCTTTTGGGTATTGGGATTTTATAGCAAACGAAGATAAGAAAATGGAAATAATTTACAGTAAACCTATTTGTGTTTTTTAACATTCATCTATAGCTTATTTTAGGAACATTATAAAGTTGTGATTTTGAAATTTTCCCCTTATATCCAACAAATTTAATGTAATTACTAAGAGCTATATATTTTAATTCGCTCAATCTTGGGTCGAAAACCACTTCTTCGAAAAGATCAAATGAGTTTATTTTAATTTTCTTTGTATCGGAATTGTTTTCAATTTCTTGATCTAGAAAGATTATTCTCACTTCTTTTTCGTGTCTAAATTCGATACGTTTTATTAGCAAACTGATTGCCTTTCCAGAATTGTCATACAAAGAATTTGACTTTATTTTTAATTCTTCAAGTATATCATTTTTGTTTATGTATTGAACTTTTCCGATAAAACAACTTCGCCGCATATCGAATTGTATATTTGTATCTGATTTAAGAATTGCAAATAATAATTTTCGAGGTGTTGTTTTAATTTTAATTCCATCTTTATTTTGAGAATATATTCTCCACATCGCATCGGTTTCTCTGTGTAGTGTCCAACATTGCGCAAAAATATTTTGACGATATGAGTTTGCGAATGTAATATCATTTTCCACCAATGTATTAATTAAAAGGTTTTCAAATGGATCATCCCAGAGTTTAGGTTTGACTAGTGTTAATTCGTTTGTAGAAAATAATTCTAATAAATAGTCAATACTAAAAATTCGATAAATAGGTTTATCTAACTCTTGTTCATTTAAAGTTGTGTAATTTATCATTATCCCTTATTGACTAGTGATTTTAACTTATTTTAAGGTTAAAAAATCATTACAATTTCAAACCTTTTAGAGGTTTTGGGTGAAAATTAAAATAATTTTTTAATTAGTGCTAATATATGAAATCATTAATGTCCGATAAAAAATAAAAACGTCTATTTTTATTTTTTATCTAATTGTTATTCAACTGTTTA
>CAILTC010000559.1 GCA_903837025.1 uncultured Bacteroidota bacterium
ATCTCTTGGATCAAGTCCAGATTTTCTTCTATGGTCGTTCCGAAAATGGTGGCGAAAAATTTTAAATTTTCTTCAACAGATAAATCCTGATACAACGAAAACTTTCCGGGCATATAACCCACGCAATCCCGAATGGATTTATACTCTTTGACCACATCATAACCCGCAACAGTTGCCGAACCTTCATTGGCCAATAAAAGCGTGGTCAAGATCCTAAAAATCGTAGTTTTACCCGCACCATCAGGACCAATCAATCCAAATAATTCCCCTTCTTTTACTTCAAAAGAAATGGCATCAATGGCTTTGATTTTGTTGTAGGATTTGGATATGTTATTTACAGAAATACTCATATTATTTTAGCCAAAAGCCATTAGGCAAAAGGCAATAGTTAAATTAGCAATTATATTTAAGCTTTTGGCTTGTGCCTTTTGCCTATTTCACCCACATTTCGGCTGGCATTCCTATTTTTAAAGTACCGTCATTTTTGACTTTCACTTTCACAGCATAAACTAAATTTACGCGTTCTTCCTTGGTTTGAATCACTTTTGGAGTAAATTCAGCCGTAGAGGAGATCCAAGAAATTGTCCCTTGATACGATTTCATTTCTTTGTCCGAATCAATTTTTACGGTGGCAATTTGCCCGACTTTTATTTTCGATAATTGAGCTTCGCTGATATAAACCCGCAACGTCATTTCGGAAATATTGGCAATTTTATAAAGCGGTTTTCCAAAAGCCGTAACTTCATTTGCTTCGGCATATTTAGACAAAACCGTCCCTTTTATAGGATTAATAATTTTACTTTTTTCGATTTGATCGTTGATTTTGTCAATTTGAACATCGATCGATTTAACATCATTTACGATTGGGGCGTTCTGCGTTTCGACACTTCGAATTTGTTCCTTCAACACATTTACTTTACCGATGATGTCATCGACTTGGCGTTTGGTGGCTGCATTTTCGGCAAACATATTTTCGATTCTTTTGTTCTCAATCAAAGCTGTTTTGAGTTGTTCCTGCAAAACACTTCGTTGTGACAACACATTTGCCGATTTCGAAAAAGTAGTGCTTTTTGAAGCAATTAATTGTTGCTTGTTGAAATACAATTGGGTGGTATCGACCAAACCCACTTGTGTTTTTGGTTCGAGAATATCGCCTTCTTCGAGTTTTAAATACTCTATATTTCCGTTGGCTTCTGCCGAAATGGTAATTTCGGTAGCTTCAAAATTGCCATAACCATCTGCTTTGTCGTTATTTTTGTTACAAGAAACTAGGCTTGTCAGAATTAGGAATGTGATTATTTTTTTCATTTTGTTTTTGTTTGATCTTTTGTACTATTCCAACGGTTGAAAGTTGGAATTTTAATATTATTCCAATGGTTGAAACCGTTGGCTATGGGTGTTTATGGTTAGTGAATAAATTTATCGGTTTAAAAAATTTCAATTAATAGCCTTTACTAATTTGATAATTCGCTTTGGCCAAAGCCAATTGAACTTGATGTACTTTTTGATTGGTTTTAGCCTCGTATAAATTCGTGAATTCTACCAAATAATCCGATGAAGTGATCGCACCATTTTTCAATTGTGAATCCGAAGATTTGACTACAAATTCACGTAAGGAAATGATTTCTGAATCGGTATTGATAACAGCTTCTGTTTTATGAATTTCGTTTTCCATTTCTTGCAATTGCAACGTATTATTCAGTAAAAAAGTTTCTTTTTCGTTCGAAACAATAGCTGCTGAAATAGAAAGTGCTTGTGCGTCTTTTTTAGATTTATTCCAATCGAATACATTCCAATTGGCTTTTAAACCCACCATATAAAAAGTTTGAAACGAATTATCCAGCATGTTCAATCCCGGATTTCCATAACCCGCTTGACCAAAAGCATTTATCTTTGGCAGCTTATTTTTAGAAATCAACTCTTTAGAAACATCAATTTGAGTGTTTTGTAAATCGTATAATTTTAATTCTGGTCGATTATTGGCTGTCGAAAAATCATTCGAAATTATGGGCTGAGCCAAAGTTGTATTTTCATCAATTATCGAAAAAGTAATTGACGATAAATTTTCTAATAATCGTTTTTTATCAAACTGATTTTCGACCAATTGCTGTTTTATTTTCAAGTTTTCGGCCTCGAGCACTTTCTCCGAAGCGAGAAGAACAGCTCCAAATTTTACGCCTGTTTTCAGTTCATTTATTTTAGAAACCAACTGCTCTTGTTTCGAAATCAGAATTGCTTTTTGCTCTTGCAACAACAAAACCAAAAAATACAACTGATTGATTTTAGTTTTAATCTGATACAAATTCACCTCAACTTGTTGTTGTTGCGTTTTGGTTTGCACTTCTTTCAATTTGGCATTGGCATCAATCATTCCGCCATTATACACCAATTGATTGATATCTAAAGTTGCTCGATATTGGTCTTTATTCAATGGATTTACGGTTAGATTGGGCAAATGAATTGGCAATTCCGTAACTGCAGATTGATAGGTTCCTTGTGCATTCAAATCGATTTTCGGTAATTTTCCTTTATTAAGCGCATCAATTTCGAAAGTTGATTTTTGTTGCAATAATTGGGTTTGTTTGGCCAAAGGATAATTTTTATTGACTAAATCATAGCAATTTTCTAAGGACAAGGTTTGCTGTGCATGAGAAAATGAAATGACTAACAAAAAAGCAATTTTTAATATATTTTTCATTGTTTCTATTTTTAAACCTTTAAGAGATTAAGAAAGTTTAAGGACATCACTTAATGAAACTTAATATCTTAATGGTTTTATTTATTTTTTTATCGAATTAATTATTTGTTCAGCAATGGATGTTTTTCGTTCTTCCATCATAAGATTAAATTCGGCATCCGAAATTTGAATCATTCCCTTAACCATCATTTTGGCAGCAAACGGAAAAACGGTCATCGAAAAAACATCAAGCAAAAGCTGTTTGGGGTTAATCGGTTTTATGATTCCATCCGCAATTTCTTTTTCGATTTGAGCAATTAAAACGGTAGGATTAGGTCTATTTTCATTCTTTAAAAACGCCATTACAAACTCGGGATTGTTATTCATTTCCTGAATTACAAATTGCGGCAAATACGGATTAAGAATTACAAACGAAATGTAACTATGGGTAAACTTGGTGATTTTATCGAAAACGGTGTCTTGAGAATTGAATATTTCATTGATTTGTGGTGCCAATTGACCAAAAGCATTCATAAAAATAGCTTTAAACAACAATTCTTTACTCTTGAAACAATAATGCAACATGGCCTTGTTAATACCTGCTTCATCAGCTATTTCCTGCATACGAGCCCCTGCAAACCCTTTCTTTTGGAATACAATTCGCGCAGCATTAAATATTTTTTCTTCTGTTGTCATTCAAAATTAACTGTTTGGTTTAACCATTTGGTTAACAAAGATAAATAAAAAAAATATTCCACAATGAAATACTTTCTAAAATTGAATTATCAACAATTATTCAAGAATCAATTTCTTCTTTTGAATTCAAAAAATAATTCATTATCAATACGTTTCACAAATGAATTCGAACATAATTCTATTTTAAGGAATTCAAATTTATCAGCAAAAAGAAGCTCATATTC
>CAILTC010000560.1 GCA_903837025.1 uncultured Bacteroidota bacterium
ATGAGCATTTAAAAAAGACATTAAATCAATTCGTTTGATACAAAACCATGGATCCAATTTAATCTTAATCAACTCATTACCAGTAGGTCTTTTTAAACTGAATATATTTATTCTATTTTTATTCAAACCTATCGAAAGAGAATCTGATAATTCATTTAAAACAGACAACCCGTCAGAATTCATTAAAAAAGCATGACCTCTACTAAAAACACCTTCAACTTTTTCGTTGATAACAACCTCCCAATTTTTACTCTTAAGTAAAATTCCAACAGTTAGCCCCGCTATACCGCCACCAAGAATCACAACTTTCATAGCATTACCTTTTTAATTCTTGCTATAGCATCTGATATGATTTCTTCTGATGTTGCAAAACTTGTTCTAATATACCCATCAGCACCATCGCCAAACCACTGCTTCAAACCTGGAACAACTAATACTTTTGCCTCATTCAGAAGAATGTCCTGAATTTGCTGACTTGTTTTTTGAGTTGCCTTGATATTTGTAAAAGCGACATAACAACCTTGGGGCGCAATGCACTCAAAATTTGGAATACTGTTTAATTCACTCACCATAATATTCCTCATTTTAGTTAAATGAACCAAAAAGTCATCTAACCAATACTCGCATTTTGTCAAAGCAGTTGTTGCTGCAATTTGAGATAAAATATTCGCTCCATGTACTGTAGAATTATGAAGTGATGCATTCATTAATCGAATAAAATCAGATTCGTTATGGGCAATAACAGCGCCTATTCGTAAACCTGCTAATCCATAAGACTTACTAAATCCAGTTATTGTCACGGTTTTATTTCTAATGTCTTGATTTAATGAAGCTATACTCGTAAAAACATTTGGTTCAAAAACAATATCACTCCAAATTTCATCTGATAAAATCGTTAAATTGTGTTTACAAGCAATATTCCCAAATTGTAATAATTCTTGTTTTGTAAACACTTTTCCTGTTGGATTTAAAGGATTACACAAACAAATCATCTTAGTGTTTTTGGTAATCTGTTTTTCCAAGTGTTGAAAATCGACATCGAAACTTCCTGGAGGTATTGAAAAAGAAATTGCTGTTGCACCAACCGCCTCGATTGAATATCTGAATAGAAAATCTACAGGATCGAATATTATTGCTTCATCACCAGTTTTTAAAAAGGCTTTACAAGTCAAATAAATTCCATAAGCAGCGCTATCAACCGGAAAAGTGAAAGCTGGAGAAACGGGTACATTCCGTTTTCTTTGAAAATAATTAGCGACGCTTTCTTTGAATTCAGGAAGCCCTTCAGGATGTGCATACGAAAAATAACGGTCTTTTGAATACGAACAAATTGCTTCAGCTATTTCAGGCGCACAAGGAAAATCAGGGTCGGCAGCTGTTAATGGAATAACTCCATCCTCAACAGTCGCCCATCTTAAATTAAAGGCTCGCTGCTTTAATAATGATAAATTGATAGAGTCATTTGAGAACATGGTATAAACTTTAAAAAATTAAAAATAGTTTTATATTTTACTAATCTTAAATTACTAATTTTTAAATAAATGATATGCATTGCAGAGAAAGTCAAACCATACCATTTATTTAAAAATCAGCAAATTAAAACATCAAACTATATCTAATAATTCTAAAATTTTGTTATTTGTTGTAGAAATTGAGAACAAAAAGTAGGTTTCAGTAATACTAAAATTAATAATTCAACAGATTAGGGGCGAACAAATATATAAAAAATACTTATTTTCAATCCATTTCTTTAATGAAATTAGCAATTGTTTTATCAAAATTTTCACTTTCCTTAACAAACGAACTTCGAATGGGTAAATAGAAAAGTTGCTCTTTTAGCATACTACCTTTCAATCTTACAAAATCTTTTTCGGTGGTAATGACAATCTTGTTTTGTGATTTATTTTTAATTGCTAACAATTCATTTTCTGTAAAATGATGATGATCAGGAAAGGTCAAACATTCATCGTTTTTACTTTTTAAATGGTCGAAAAAAGGCTTGGGTTTTGCAATTCCTGCCAAAAGCAATTTATCAATAGTCCTGATTTCTTCGACTTTCATCCTTTTGTCTCCCGAATAAATCGCATCCTCATAATCAATATAAGAAAAATACAATTCTTGATTTGGATCAAGCTTAAGTTTTGCTTTTATTTTATTTTGCCCGTCAAGCGAAAGTGTTTCAGGACATTTTGTCACAATGACCAAATTGGCTCTTCGTGCTCCGATTTTACTTTCGCGTAAATTCCCTGTGGGTAACATAAAATCATCCGAATACAAATCCCCGTAAGAAGTGAGTAAAATATAGAAACCCGCCTTAACTTTCCGGTGTTGAAAAGCATCATCAAGTAATATTAAGTCTGGTTTATCTTTTTGTGAAAGCAATTGCTCGATGCCGTTTTTTCGGTCAGCATCAACGGCAACCTGAATATCTTTGAATTTTTCATAATATTGAAAAGGTTCGTCGCCAAGAATTTCAGCATTCGAAGTAGCGTCGGCAAGAATAAAACCTTCCGATTTTCTTTTGTAACCGCGACTTAATGTGGCCACTTTATATTTTGGCGAAAGCAACCGAATCAAATATTCTATTTGAGGAGTTTTTCCTGTGCCGCCTACACTTAGATTACCAACTGCGATAACGGGAATATCGAAAGAACAGGATTTTAGAATTCCTTTATCGAAAAGAAAATTCCGAATACTGGTGATGAAACCATACAAAATGGAAAAAGGAAACAGTATTTTTCGAAGTAAATTCATAATACGAAAGTATAATATTTTATCTTTGGAATGAAAATTTTGTTCCTTATTCTTTATAGTTGAGCGACTTTAAACAATGAACTTTAAACCAAAACAATGAAAACCAAAGAAATAATTTCCGTTCTCGAAGAAATGGCACCATTGGCTTATGCCGAAGATTTTGATAATGTAGGTTTACTAGTTGGCGATCAAGAATCCGAAGCTACAGGAGTCCTGGTTTGCCACGATGCTTTAGAAAGTGTGATTGACGAGGCTGTTGCAAAAAAATGCAATCTGGTTGTTTGTTTTCATCCCATTTTATTCTCAGGTTTGAAGAAAATCACTGTCAAAAATTATGTCGAAAGAGCCGTTATAAAAGCCATAAAAAATGACATTGCTATTTTTGCCGTTCACACAGCATTAGACAATCATCAAGATGGCGTAAATAAAATATTCTGTGATGCTTTGGGTTTAACAAAAACTAAAATTCTGATTCCGAAAACCAATTTCATTCGAAAATTAGTGACGTACACAATTCCTGAAAATGCTGAAAAATTGCGAAATGCTTTGTTTGACGCTGGAGCAGGAAACATTGGCAATTATGAAAATTGTAGTTTCAACTCGAAAGGAATTGGAACGTATATGGGCAATGAACATAGTAATCCCGAGATTGGAGAGCGATTTGAATTTGTAGAAAATGAAGAAATAAAAATCGAAGTTACTTTCGAAAAACATTTGGAAAACAAAATCCTGAAATCGCTTTTCAAAAACCATGTTTATGAAGAAGTAGCCTATGAAATTTATGATTTACAGAACAAAAATCAGAATATTGGATTGGGAATGATAGGCGAGTTTGAAGTTGCAATGCAAGAAAATGAATTTTTAACTTTCGTTAAAGATAAAATGCAATGTGGCGGAATTCGATACAGTACTTTATTGGGTAAACCCATAAAAAAGGTTGCCGTTCTTGGTGGTTCCGGAAGTTTTGCCATTAAAAACGCAATTCAGGCTGGAGCAGACGCATTTTTAACTGCCGATTTGAAGTACCATCAATATTATGAAGCTGAAAATCAGCTTATTTTAGCCGATATTGGACATTTTGAAAGCGAACGTTATACAAAAAATTATATTGTTGATTTTCTTCGGAAAAAAATCCTTAATTTTGCAATCGTTTTATCGGAAGAAAATACAAATCCAGTTAAGTACTTATAGACATAGAATATGGCGACTACAAAAGAATTGAGTGTTGAAGACAAATTAAGAGCAATTTACGATTTACAATTGATTGACTCTAGAATTGATGAAATTAGAAACGTGAGAGGGGAACTTCCTCTTGAAGTGGAAGATTTAGAAGATGAAGTTGCAGGATTAAGCACACGTTCAGAAAAACTGAAAAATGATCTTGATATCATCGAAGACCTTATTAAGGTTAAGAAAAATTCAATCGACGAACACAAGGAGTCTATAAAAAGATACACAAAACAACAAGATACCGTTCGTAACAATAGAGAATTTAACTCATTGACTAAAGAAGTTGAGTTTCAAGAATTAGAAATTCAATTGGCCGAAAAGCAAATTAAAGAAATGAAAGCTTCTATCGAACACAAGAAAGAAGTTATTTCACAATCAAAAGAAAGATTAGAAACTAAATCGAATCACTTAAAACATAAAAAATCGGAATTGAGCGCCATAATGGCTGAAACCGCCAAAGAAGAAGCTTTTTTGACTGAAAAATCAGAAGAGTACCAAAAACTAATCGAAGAAAGATTAATGGCGGCTTATAATAGAATTAGATCAAGCGTTCGTAACGGATTAGCAGTAGTTTCTATCGAAAGAGGAGCATCTGCTGGATCGTTTTTCACCATTCCACCGCAAACACAAGTTGAAATTGCTTCAAGAAAGAAAATCATCACTGATGAGCATTCAGGAAGAATTTTAGTCGACAGCGTTTTGGCTGAAGAAGAAAAAGAGAAAATGGAAAATCTTTTCTCAAAATTCTAAAATCATTGAAGTCCCGATACCCATCGGGACTTTTTTTTATATGAAAAAACTGCTTCACTTTTTGTTTGCCAAATCAGTTGGAATATACATCAACGTATTAAGTTATGTATCGCCAGAAAAAGCATTGCAACTTGCTTATGGTTTTTTTAGTGAGCCAAGAAGCGGAAAATTAGCTATAGAAAACCTTCCTAAAATTCTACAAAAATCCAAAACATAATCCTGGGAAACTACCTATTAAAGAAGTCGATATTCTCAAAGGTGTTTTA
>CAILTC010000561.1 GCA_903837025.1 uncultured Bacteroidota bacterium
AACACTTTCTGTGGCGATTTCATTTGTGGTTACTTTGTATTTCTTTGGAAACATACAAACGAATCCACAGCCTATCGAAATCAAATTGTTCGATTGGATTTCGATCCAAAAATTCGACATTAGCTTTGGATTCCTTTTAGACCAATTATCAATTCTTTGGTTATTGTTCGTAACAGGAATTGGATCTTTGATTCATTTGTATTCGATCAGTTACATGCACGATGATGAGAAAATGCATTCGTTTTTTGCTTATTTGAACCTCTTTATCTTCTTCATGATTACCCTTGTAATTGGAAGCAATTTATTGGTCATGTTCATCGGTTGGGAAGGCGTTGGTCTTTGCTCCTATTTATTGATTGGATTTTGGTATAAAAACCAAGCCTTTAATGATGCTGCAAAAAAAGCGTTCATTATGAACAGAATTGGTGATTTAGGTTTCTTAATCGGAATATTTATCCTTGCCAACTTATTCAAAACAATCGAATTTACTACTTTAAAAACGATAATTACCACCGCAAAAGATACCAATGATTTCTGGGTTGCTGCCGCAGCATTAGTGTTGTTTATTGGAGCTTCTGGAAAATCAGCACAAATACCATTATATACTTGGTTACCAGATGCGATGGCTGGACCAACGCCAGTTTCGGCATTGATTCACGCAGCGACAATGGTAACAGCAGGGATTTTTATGATTACAAGATTAAATTTCTTGTTTGATATTGCTCCAAGTGTTCAAAATATCATTGCCATTATTGGTGCCGTTACGGCATTAGTTGCTGCAACAATTGCATTGACCCAAACCGATATAAAAAAAGTCTTGGCTTATTCTACCGTTTCACAACTGGGATTAATGTTCTTGGCTTTAGGATTAGGTGCTTATGAAGTGGCCGTTTTCCACGTAATCACACACGCTTTTTTCAAAGCTTGTTTATTCTTAGGTTCAGGATCTGTAATTCACGGTTTGCATGGCGAACAAGATATGCGTAAAATGGGTGGCCTGCGAAAAGCAATGCCTATCACTTTTATAACCATGTTAATTGCTTCATTGGCCATCTCTGGAATCTTTCCTTTGGCAGGATTCTGGTCGAAAGATGAGATCTTAATGACAGCTTTTCACCATAATATAGCTTTGTGGGTAATCGGTTCGATTGCTTCGATAATGACCGCTTTCTACATGTTTAGATTGATTTATTTGACATTTTTCAACTCATTCAGAGGAACCGAAGAACAAAATCATCATTTACACGAAAGCCCAAGTTTAATTACTTTTCCTCTTATCGTTCTTGCCATTTTATCTTTCTTTGTTGGAATCATCAGTTTACCAGGAAATAGTTGGTTGAACAATTACTTATCACCTTTATTTTCGAAAGCAGTTCACGAAGAACACACATTAGGAACGATCGAATATACCTTAATGGCAATTGCTTTGGCGGGTGCTTTTATTGGAATTGGAATTGCATATAAAAAATACTTGAAAGACAATACAATTCCAAGTGAAGATGCTGAAATCACAGGATTAACCAAAGTATTGTACAACAAATATTATATTGACGAGATTTATGATGCCGTTATTGTAAAACCAGTTAATGTATTATCAAATTTCTTTAGCCAATATGTAGAAACTACTTTATCCGCTATGGTTTTTGGATTAGGAAAAGGAGTTAATGAAATTGCTTTGCAAGGAAAAAAATTACACAACGGAAGTGTAGGTTTGTATCTTTTCGCTTTTGTTTTAGGCGTTATTGCCATAATAACTTATTTATTTTTATAATAATTTTTACATAATGGATGTAACTACACTATTAATTATTCTTCTTATTGGCGCATTTGCTACTTATTTTTCGGGCGACAAATGGGCTCCAAAAGTGGCATTACTTTTTGGATTGACCGCTTTTGCAAGTTCAATTTGTTTGCTTAGCCAATACAATTTAGGAAACGAAATTGACTTTATAAAACCTTGGATTACTGCCCCTAAAGTATATTTTGCTTTACACGCAGACGGACTTTCGTTAGCGATGCTTTTGTTAACAACGGCCTTAACTCCAATCATCATTTATTCTTCATTTGGGAATGAATATAAAAACGCGAAAGCTTTTTATGCTTTAATCTTGTTTATGAGCTTCGCTATGGCGGGTACATTCTTAGCCTCTGACGGATTATTGTATTACATTTTTTGGGAGTTATCATTAATTCCTATTTACTTCATTGCACTTATTTGGGGTAATGGCGATGCCGAAGAACGTAAAAAAGCAGTTGTGAAATTCTTTATTTATACCCTTGCTGGTTCACTATTTATGTTAATTGCTTTTGTTTATTTGTACCAAAAAGCAGGAAACTTTTTAATCAGCGATCTAGCAAAATTAAAATTATCGTCAACAGAACAATTCTGGATATTCATGTCATTCTTCTTGGCTTATGCTATCAAAATTCCTTTGATTCCTTTTCATACTTGGCAAGCAAAGGTGTATCAAAAAGCACCAACTGTTGGAACCATGTTACTTTCGGGAATTATGCTAAAAATGGGATTGTACAGCGTTATTCGTTGGCAATTACCTATTGCTCCGTTGGCTGCAAAAGAATATATGTTTGTTTTCATCGGACTCGGAATTGCTGGAGTAATCTACGGTTCTATCGTTGCATTAAGACAAAAAGATTTGAAAAAATTATTAGCTTATTCTTCCTTAGCGCACGTTGGGCTAATTGCTGCAGGTACTTACACCTTAACTCTTGACGGATTACGTGGTGCTGTTTTGCAAATGATAGCGCACGGATTTGTAGTGGTTGGTTTGTTCTTGGTTGCCGAAATTATTTTTAGAAGATATGAAACAAGAACAATTTCAGAAATGGGCGGTATCCGTTCTCTATCTCCAAAATTAACATCCCTATTTATGATTTTGGTTTTAGCATCGGTTGCTTTACCATCAACATTCAACTTTGTGGGAGAGTTTACTGTTTTATACAGTCTTTCTCAAATCAATATTTGGTTTGCCATCTTTGGTGGAACAACCA
>CAILTC010000562.1 GCA_903837025.1 uncultured Bacteroidota bacterium
CTTGCTCTATTTTACCTTCTGAAAATCAAGAACAAGTGAAAAAATTCTTGACTACCGAAATTGGAAAACAATTTGATTTCATAAAAGATCAAAAAATATTGGCTTCGGAATCTGGCTTCGATGGATTTTATATGGCTTTGTTGGAACGGAAAGAAACTATAGATCAAATAGAAAAAAGAATACAGGAAGAAGTTGAATAAATAGATTTCAAAATTCACAAAAAATCCTCGAAAACAATCGAGGATTTTTTTCGTATATCTATATTCTTTATTCTATTTTCTTAAGTATTTTTAATCATTCATCGAAATCAAAAACTCTTCATTATTCTTCGTTTTCTTGAAACGATCATTGATAAAATCCATGGCTTCTACTGGGTTCATATCCGAAAGATATTTGCGCATAATCCACATTCTTTGTAATGTTTTTGCGTCTAATAACAAGTCGTCACGTCTTGTGCTTGAAGAAGTCAAATCGATCGCAGGGAAAATACGTTTGTTGGCAATTTTACGATCCAATTGCAATTCCATATTTCCAGTTCCTTTAAATTCTTCAAAGATAACTTCATCCATTTTCGATCCTGTTTCTGTCAAAGCAGTTGCAATGATACTCAAGGAACCACCGTTTTCTACATTTCGAGCAGCTCCAAAGAAACGTTTTGGTTTCTGTAACGCATTGGCATCCACACCACCACTCAATACCTTACCAGATGCGGGTTGTACTGTATTATAGGCTCTTGCCAAACGCGTAATTGAGTCTAATAGAATCACAACATCGTGACCACATTCGACCAAACGTTTTGCTTTTTCGAGAACAATATTGGCAATTTTCACGTGTTCTTGCGGCTCTCTATCAAAAGTTGAAGCGATAACTTCACCACGAACGCTACGTTGCATATCAGTCACCTCCTCCGGGCGCTCATCAATCAATAAAACGATCAAATAAACTTCAGGATGATTGGCAGCAATTGCGTTGGCAATGTCTTTCAATAACATGGTTTTACCTGTTTTTGGCTGCGCAACGATCATTCCACGTTGACCTTTTCCTATTGGAGAAAACAAATCGATAATTCGAGTAGAAATAGTGCTTTGTCTTTCGGCCAATTTGAATTTTTCGGAGGGAAAAACTGGGGTCAAATGTTCGAAAGAAACACGATCACGAACCACTTGAGGATCATGTCCATTAATTTTTAAAACACGAACTAAAGGAAAAAATTTCTCACCTTCTTTTGGAGGTCGTACCACTCCTTTTACGGTATCTCCAGTTTTAAGACCAAATAACCGAATTTGGGAAGTCGATAAATAAATATCATCTGGCGAAGCCAAATAATTATAATCCGAAGAACGAAGAAAACCATAGCCATCAGGCATCATTTCGAGAACGCCTTCACTTTCTATAATCCCATCAAATTCAAAATCAGCATCTCTAAAGTTGTTTTTCTTGTTTTTGAAATTAGGATTTACGTTTCCGTTTTGATTCGGATTGGCATTTCCATTTTGATTTGGATTTACATTTCCATTTTGATTTGGATTGGCATTTCCGTTTTGATTCGGATTTTGTTTATTAAGTTGGTTGGGATTTACTTTCTTTGTAGGAACGACAACTTCAGTATTTTCGGGAGTTGTAGGATCTGATTCTACTTCATTTTTTTTGGAAGGTTCGTTTTCTCCGCTCAATTCCCTTGCTTCTTTTTCCTTTTGCAAAGCAATCTTCTTTTCATAAGCCGATTTACTAAACTTAATAACCTTACCCACTTTTTTTTCAGGAGCAACAGCAACTGGTGCAGGAATTTCTTCTTCTATTTCTGGAACAATAGTTTCTACTGGAATTTCTTCCTCTACAAAAAGAGAATTAGTTATATTTTTCTGAATTGCCACTTTTTTTGGAGCTACAATTCGAGCCCTTTTAGGCTTATCTTCTTCATTATTGGTTTCAACTGCCTTATTTACTTGAGTAGAATCAGTGTTTGTTGCTTGAAGTTCTAATATTTGATTAATTAGGACTTCTTTTTTTACGCCGTTAAATTTTATTGTTTTGGCTGATTTAGCTATTTCTTGAAGCTCAGAAAGCTTCATTCCTTTTAATGCAGAAATGTCAAACATAAATGTTCTATGAGTTTAATTAAATAGAATTACTAAAAAGTGAGTAGTAAATTTTGAGTTTTGAATTGACCGAAGACTGAAGTACTTACGGATTTGTTATGCAATAATACGAATATTTTTTCATGATACAATAGTATTTATTAAAAAGAAAATATATTTTTGTGGTAGAAATTAAAAAAAATGCTACAAAGAATTCAAACCATATATTTATTCCTAGCCTTTGTGGCAACAGGAATTTTGCCTTTCTTAATTCCGTTATGGAAAATGAGCGATGGCAAAGAATACATGTTTATGCAAAATCAAGTATATGTAATTTTATTTGGGTTAAGCAC
>CAILTC010000563.1 GCA_903837025.1 uncultured Bacteroidota bacterium
ATCGATACATTTAAAATGGCAGTAGAAAATCAGTATAACGAAGACAATATCCGGTCGCTCGACTGGAAAGAACATATCCGTATGCGTCCCGGAATGTACATCGGGAAACTCGGTGATGGATCTTCGCCAGACGATGGTATTTACATTTTACTCAAGGAAGTTCTTGACAACTGCATCGATGAATTCGTTATGGGTGCTGGGAAAACGATCGAGGTAACTATCAAAGACAAAACGGTTTCCGTTCGTGATTATGGTCGTGGAATCCCCCTTGGAAAAGTAATCGACGTGGTTTCGAAAATGAATACAGGGGGTAAATATGACTCTTTGGCTTTCAAGAAATCCGTAGGTTTAAATGGTGTTGGAACAAAAGCCGTAAATGCTTTGTCTAATTATTTCCGTGTAGAATCCGTTCGTGACGAAAAACAAAAAGCAGCCGAATTTTCAGCTGGAAACTTGGTTCTTGACGAGGATATTATCGAAACGACCAAACGTAAAGGAACTAAAGTTACTTTTATTCCGGACGAATCGATTTTCAAAAATTATAAATTCCGTTTTGAATATATCATCAAAATGCTCAAAAACTATTGCTACTTAAACAATGGTTTGACGATTTTGTTTAATGGCGAAAAATATTTTTCGGAAAATGGATTGAAAGATTTATTGGAAGAAACCATTCATGCAGATGATCTTGAATATCCGATTATACATTTGAAAGGCGATGATATCGAAATCGCTTTGACGCATAGTAAAACCCAATATTCTGAAGAATATCATTCCTTTGTCAATGGTCAAAATACCACCCAAGGGGGAACGCATTTGGCCGCTTATCGCGAAGCCATTGTGAAAACCATTCGAGAATTTTACAATAAAAGTTTCGAAGCTTCGGATGTGCGAAAATCGATTGTGACTGCGGTAAGTATCAAAGTGATGGAGCCGGTTTTTGAGTCGCAAACCAAAACCAAATTAGGTTCGACCGACATGGGGTCGGAACCTGGAATGCCATCGGTTCGAACTTTCGTCAATGAGTTTGTAAAAAATAAATTAGATAGTTTTTTACATAAAAATCCAACCATTTCGGATGCTTTGTTGCGCAAAATTTTGCAAGCAGAACGGGAACGGAAAGAGCTTTCGGGTATTCGAAAATTAGCAACCGATCGAGCAAAAAAATCCAATTTACACAACAAAAAATTACGGGATTGTCGGGCGCATCTTCCGGATACGAAGAATCCCAAAAATTTAGACAGCACGCTTTTTATCACCGAGGGAGATTCGGCTTCGGGATCGATTACCAAATCACGTGATGTCAATACTCAAGCGGTTTTTAGCCTTCGTGGAAAGCCCTTGAATTGCTACGGAATGACCAAAAAAATTGTGTATGAAAATGAAGAATTCAATCTCTTACAAGCTGCTTTGGATATCGAAGATGGTTTGGAGAAATTGCGATACAACAACATCGTAATCGCCACCGATGCCGATGTCGATGGAATGCACATTCGATTATTGTTGATTACCTTTTTCTTACAATTTTTCCCAGAATTAATCAAAGAAGGGCATTTGTATATTTTGCAAACACCCCTTTTTAGGGTTCGAAACAAAAAAGAAACCATTTATTGCTATTCCGAAGACGAACGAAAAGCAGCTATAGAAAAATTAAAACCAAAACCAGAAATCACCCGATTTAAAGGACTTGGGGAAATATCGCCAGACGAATTCAAGAATTTTATTGGGGAAACCATTCGGTTAGATCCCATTATGATGGATAAAAATACGTCGGTTGAGCAATTGTTGTCTTTCTATATGGGAAAAAATACGCCAGATAGGCAAGAATTTATTATCAAGAATTTGAAAGTAGAATTAGATACGATTGAAGCAAGTTAAAAAAAATGGACGAAGACGAAGATAACATGATCCCAAACGAAGACGAAAATAACGATGCGTTAAATGAGTCAACGAGCGAAGAAGGATTCGAAGATATAGTATCTTCCGGGGGGCAGCAATTTTACGAAAATAACGATGAAGGCGGCGATACCATTACAAAACTTACCGGAATGTATAAAGATTGGTTTTTGGACTATGCTTCATACGTAATTTTGGAGCGTGCCGTTCCTGCCATCGAGGACGGTTTTAAACCCGTTCAGCGCCGTATTATGCATTCTCTTAAGGAGTTGGACGACGGTCGTTACAATAAAGTGGCGAATGTTGTTGGGCATACCATGCAATATCATCCACACGGAGATCAAAGTATTGGCGATGCGATGGTGCAAATTGGTCAGAAAGAATTGCTGATCGATTGCCAGGGAAACTGGGGGAATATCCTAACGGGCGATAGCGCAGCGGCTTCTCGTTATATCGAAGCACGTTTGTCGAAATTTGCTTTGGAGGTTTTGTATTCGCCTAAAATTACCGATTGGGGAGTTTCTTATGATGGTCGTCGGGCGGAACCCAATAATTTGCCGGTGAAATTTCCGTTACTTTTGGCTTCAGGTGCCGAGGGAATTGCCGTAGGACTTTCGACGAAAGTGCTGCCGCATAATTTTAATGAATTGATAGATGCTTCGATAAAAATTCTGAAAGGAAAACCATTCCAGATTTTTCCCGATTTTATGACAGCCGGAATTGCGGATGTATCCAATTATAATGAAGGAATGCGGGGCGGACGAGTTCGTGTTCGGGCCAAAATTGCGCAATTAGATAAAAATACTTTGGTGATTACCCAAATTCCATTTTCGACTAATACGACCACTTTGATTGATAGTATTTTGAAAGCTAATGAAAAAGGGAAAATCAAAATTAAGAAAATCGAAGACAATACCGCCGCCGATGTCGAGATATTGATTCATCTTTTTCCGGGTGTTTCGCCAGATAAAACCATCGATGCTTTGTTTGCATTTACAGCTTGCGAAACTTCGGTAGCGCCGCTTGGTTGTGTAATCGAAAACAATAAACCGTTGTTTATTGGGGTTTCGGATATGCTGAAAATTTCGACAAATAGAACCGTTCAATTGTTGAAAAGTGAACTCGAAATTCAGTTAAGCGAACTCGAAGAACAATGGCATTTTCTTTCTTTGGAACGTATTTTTATTGAAAACAAAATCTACCGTGATATTGAAGATAAAACGACCAAAGAAGACGTAATCAAAGCCGTTGACGATGGTTTGAAACCTCATATCAAACACTTGAAACGTGCCGTTACCGAGGACGATATTCTTCGCTTGCTAGACATTCGGATTATGCGTATTTCGAAATTTGATAGCAACAAAGCGCAGGATAAAATTGAAGCTCTTGAAGGCGATATCGAACAAGTAAAATTCGATTTGGAACACCTAATCGATTTTGCCATTGCCTTTTTTTCCAAATTAAAAGAAAAATACGGAAAAGGTCGCGAACGCCAAACTGAGTTGCGTAGTTTTGATAATATCGAAGCAACAAAAGTAGCTTTGCGAAACACAAAACTCTATGTAAATAGAGAAGAAGGTTTCGTAGGAACAGGCTTGAAAAAAGATGAATACGTAACGGATTGCTCCGATATTGATGATATAATTGTTTTTCTCCGTGACGGAAATATGATGATTTGCAAAGTTGATGACAAGAAATTCGTTGGAAAAGATATTATTCATATTGCTATTTTTGACAAAAGCGATAAGCGTACGATTTACAATATGATTTACCGTGACGGAAAATCAGGCCCTTCTTATATCAAACGGTTCAATGTTTCTGGGGTTACTAGAGATAAACTATACGATTTGACCAATGAAACCAAAGGTTCACAAACCTTATATTTCACCTGTAATCCAAATGGGGAAGCAGAAGTAATTACGATTATTCTACGTCAAATTGGAACGATCAAAAAATTGAAATGGGATGTTGATTTTGCGAATATTGCTATAAAAGGCAGGGCTTCAAAAGGTAATATTGTATCGAAATATCCTATAAAAAAGATTGAAATCAAGGAAAAAGGAATTTCGACTTTATTACCGAGAAAAATTTGGTTTGACGAAACCGTTCAACGATTGAACGTTGATGGAAGAGGGGAATTATTGGGAGAGTTTAGACCCAATGATAAGATTTTGATTATTTCGCAAACGGGAAAATTAAAAGTTGTAACACCAGAGTTATCTACGCATTTTGATGAAGACATGGTGATTCTTGAAAAATGGCATCCTAAAAAACCAATTTCTGCCATTTATTATGATGGTGAAAAAGAGCGTTATTACATCAAACGTTTCTTGGTGGAAACTGAAAATAAAGAAGAAGTTTTTATCACAGAACATCCCAAATCCCAACTAGAAATCGTTTCTACAGATCATCGTCCTGTAGCCGAATTGGTTTTCACGAAAGTGAAAGGCGTTCAAAAAGAAAATATGACGGTAGATATTGAGAATTTTATTGCCCTGAAAGGCTTCCGAGCACTTGGGAATCAATTGACAACCGATAAATTAAAACAGGTTAATTTGTTGGAGTCTTTACCGTTTGAAGAACCCGAGGAAGTGATCCCTGAAGAATTAGAAGTTGAAGGCAAAACAGATGTAGCAATTGCTGACGAAGACATTCAATTGGATGATGACGGACAAATAAATTTGTTTTAAAGCATAAAAAAAAAGCCCCTTTCGAGTGGCTTTTTAGTTTTTATACAAGCTTATTTTATTTAAACAATTGCAGTAAAGTGATTTCCTTTTTTTCTCTCAATTTTTTTAAGATTTTCAAAAAAGCAATTGCGGTTATAAAGGCATCACCCATGGCGTTATGCCTGTCTTTTTTTGAAATATCAAATTTATCGGCAAGATCGTCTAGGGTATAGTTGTCTTTGCGTTCAAAAATAGGAGAAACCAATAAGGTTCTTTTATACAGCACCGCAGTATCTAGCGTTTTGTTTTTTAGTAGCGGTAAATTATTTCTCTCCAATGCCTTGTTGATCATGGTGACATCAAATATAGTGTGGTGCGCCACTATAATCGAATCGCCTAAAAAAGCTAAAAACTGTTCTAAAGCTTCTAATTCCTTTGGGCGGTCTAAGACAGAATCTTTTAAGATTCCATGAATTTTTGCAGTTGCCCGATCGTAATGTTCTTGTTGAATATATACTTCAAAACTATCTTGAATGTTAATTTGGCTATTTTGCAAGGTGATTGCGCCTATGCTAAGTATTCGATCATTTTCATAATCGAAACCGGTAGTTTCAGTATCTAAAACCACAAACCGTGTCTCATTGATAGCACCTAATAATTGCTCGTCAACAATTTTTTCGGACTTGCCCAATAGCTCGGATACAACCGCTTTTATTTTTTTTAAAATAATCATTATAATATGTTTGAGGCATTAAATCGGATGCTGATGATTTCTTGCAATTCCTTAATGGTTTTAAAGGTATTTTTTAGCTTTATTTTTTCCAATTTAGTTAGCGAATTCAAGGTAATAAACTGCCCCGAATCATGGTGCAAAAGCCCTTGTTTGGTTCTGAATTTTAATAACACATTATACGAATAGGCGCAGGCCAAATACAATTCGCTATTTTGAGGTTCTAATTCGGCTAATTTCTGGAAACGTTCTACCGTATTACTGATCGATTTTACCGAATGAGAGATAATCAATACCCTCGCGGCATCGGCTAGAGGCATCAAAGCCCGATTTTTGATGTTGAAAAAATCTTTGTTGGCTCCGTCTTGTTCCAAAAGGAATTGTCTAAAGAACCCTGTAGGCGATGGGCTTTGCAGCGCACCACTAACTAGATGAAGATAAAAAACAGGATTTGCATTGATATTTTCGAAAATAAAATCAGAAAGAGTACTCACAAGATCGCGATCGCCATACGATAAACTATAATCAAAAAAGATAAACGACAATAAGACTTCATTTTTCCCCGGATTGGTGATCCAATGGTGTACTTTGCTTTCCCATTGGCTCAGGCTCAAACACCATTTTGGGTTCGAAGCCATCATTTCGGCAGGACAATATTCATAGCCAATATCAAAAAGTCCTTTGTTGATATGGGCTGCCAATGCCAAAAAGTATTTATTGGTTACCGCTTCTAGTGCTTCAGGAACATCTTCATAAACCAAAGCGTTGTCTTGGTCGGTTTGCAGTAATTGCTCACTTCTTCCTTGACTTCCTAATGCCAACCAAGAGAATTTGGCGGGTGGTGGCGTTTCCATTTTGGTTAGTGCGATTGTAATCACTTGTTTAATGCAGGCATCATTGAGTTCGGTAATTATTTTTGTTGTCAATGTCATAGGAATATTTTGATCTAAATAGCCTTGTAACAATTGCATGATATTGGCCCGTATGGGTTTTATGTTTTTATATTTCTTGGCTCTTTTTACCGCTTTTATCAAAACCGCTGGGTTGTTCCCAAGCGAAACCATAACGTCGTGTTTTGACAACATTCCAACAGCTTTCGAATTGATTGTTCCATCTTTGGTAAGACATAAATGGCTGATATCGCTTTTCATCATTGCCATTTGAGCCTGAGTGATGGTCAGTTTTTTAGGATACGTAATAACTGGGGTAGTCATTATTTCGTTGGCTGTAGCCGTGATAGGATATTCGCCAGTTACAATTTTGTTTCTCAAATCCTTATCCGTGATGATGCCAATCGGAAGGGTGTTTTCTATAACGAGAATAGCACCTACATTTTTTTGGATCATAATTTCAGCAATTTCTTTTGCTGTAGTTGTAGTCGCGCAACTGATTATTTTTTTTGAATATTTTATCGGCTGTAAGTCCAATAATTTTATATCTGTATCTATGAATTCTTCCCCATATAATCTCCCTCGGTGACTTTTGGAATAGGGATTAAGCGTGTTGGAGGCAAAGCTTTCTATTAAAAAATTTCCAACGGCTCTATTTTCTAAAGCATAAGGTCTAAAAACGGTTATGGGAATGGCATAAAGAATGCTTTCTTCATGAGTTATAGCTTCCATTTTATAGTTTTCATTTGCTATAAGTGGTCTTAGTCCAAAAACATCGCCTTCATCACATATATTCAAAATGTCGTTTTGAATTCCTGTTCTAAGCGCCACCGCACCTTTATGAACGACATAAAAACAGTTGTGTGTTTCTTCGTTTTCGGCAAAAATAACACTGTCTTTTTCTTTGTAAATGATAGATATTTGCCCAGAAATGAGTTCGAGATCTTTTTGTTGTAAAAAGCTAAAAGGAGGGAAGTTCTTTAAGAAATCGGCAACTCTATGGGAAATAGTGTTTTTCATGACGCTTATTTTTAATTTTTAATTAGCATAAAAAAGCCCCATTAAGGAGCTTTTAAGAGGCTATTTTATTTCTTTTTCTTATCCATTTTCATATTCAAAATTTCTACTAAAAGCGAAAACGAAATTGCAAAATACAAATAGCCTTTTGGTACCGGAGTTACGTGGTTTCCAAAGATTAAAGCATTCGACAAATGAGCACTTTCCGTGATGAGCATAAAGCCAATAAGAATTAAAAAGGACAATCCAAGAATTTGAATTGAAGGATTTTTATTGACAAAATTCCCAACAGGAACTGCAAATTGCATCATTATTAATACCGAAATAATCACAGCAGCAATCATAATATACAAGGCACCAGCAACGCCATTTGTCATTCCTACGGCGGTTAGAATACTGTCGAAAGAAAAAACCAAGTCAATCAAAATGATTTGGACAATTACACTTTTAAATGATTTTACCGCCGATTGTTTTAACTCTTTTTCTTCTTCGCCTTTCAAATCTACTTTTTCGTGAATTTCTTTGGTGCTTTTATAAATTAAGAATAATCCACCACCAAGCAGAATAATACTTTGCCCTGAAACTTGGGCGCTAAACCAACTAAAATCGATAGAAAACCAAGGTTCTTTCATCGCGATGAGGTACGAAATCCCCATAAGAAGTGCAATTCGCATGAACATAGCCAGAAACATTCCCACTTTTGTAGCTCTCTTGCGTTGTTCTATCGGTAATTTCCCCGTGGCGATTGATATGAAAATAATGTTATCTATTCCCAGCACAATTTCTAGAAAAGTCAATGTTAACAAGGCGATCCAGGCGTCTGGGTTTGAAAATACTTCCATTATTGTTTCGTTTAAAGTTGAGAGTTAAAATTAGGGGTTAAAAGTTAAGGGTTATGTGTTAGGAGTATCATTGAGATTCAAGACACGATCTTCAATCTAAAATATGCTACCTGAAATCTGCTACCTTAAAAACAGTACCGCGTTGTTTTGCATCGCTGCCCACAATTCCGAATTCAAAAGTATAGGATTTCTTTGAAGTAGTCAATATTTTCATGTTGATTGCCTTTTTTTCTTCCCTATTCTTCGGATGAATTTTCTGTAAGACATATTCACAATCGCTTACCCATCTGATGCTCGAAGTATCGGTTTTACCTTCGTAAGTTTCTATTTCAATTTTATCGTTGCGTTCGAAAACGGTTGTTTTTTTAATACCATTTACGGTATAATCAAATTGAAATTTTCCCGTTTTGAAGTCCTTGCAGTTGTGTTCCGCATCATAACAAGAAACAGATAATAGGAGTAAAGGAAAAATAAGTATTTTTTTCATTTTTTTGG